>CALUYV010000023.1 GCA_944325095.1 Candidatus Gastranaerophilales bacterium
AGATTTAGCCATGCGCATCATGCTGACTCGCTTGTTAATTATGTTATATATAAACCGGTTGAAGAACAGACGCCACCCTGCTTTTGAAGGATACATAATGCATTGCCCACCGCCCGTCCGGCATCTACGGGCTACAACAACCGGATTGTCTGATTATGAGGATTCCCGCACCCCTCTGTCGCCAGTTGGCTCGGTAGGGAGATTTACCGTATCAGACATCTAACGATATCATATATTTACTCCCTAATTAAAAAATCCGCTCAACCAAACAATAGCATTTATCCATGCCAGTATCTGAATTTGAAAGACTTAAAAATCAAGTTAAAGATTTTGTAAATCAAGGTTGCGACTATATAGAAGAAAAAACCGCCAAAATAAAACATCGAATTGATGTTTTAAATCGACGGTTAAGCAAGTTATATGATGACCGTATGGACGGGGTTATTACTGATGATTTTTATTTTGAAAAGCGGGACGATTGGCAAAAGGAACTTGACGAACTTTGTTTCAAGTTTGAAAAAACTGCGACATCAAATCGAAATTTAATTGATGACGCAAATCTTGTTATCGAACTGTCAAAAGACGCATATTCATTGTTTTTAAGCCAAACACCCAAAGAAAAAGCGGAACTGATGAAATTATTAACAATCGAACTTTTGTTCGACGGTGAAAACCTAATAATAACACCGCATTCCGCGTTTTCTGCATTATTAAATTTAAGAAATTGTCATAAACTGGAGACGGTGGGAATTGAACCCACGTCCAAAATGGATTAAAATAAACTTCTACGAGTGTAGTTGCTTATTCTCTCGATTAGTTCAGGAAAACAACTAAACCCGATAAACTAATCCAAGGTTTTATTTAAAGGAAACTCTAAACCTTTGGCGGTTAACTTGATGCAGATACCGTCAATCTCTGCACTGCGTCTTGCATGATGGCCTCATAACACCGGCAAGCTGGGCATTACAAGGAGCTATTACCAACTAAGCAGCCAAAGCGTATTCGTGTACTCTTGGTGCGAAGTTGCCTTTAATTACGTTAGCATTTAATTTGTTTTGCTCGTTGATAACCGTGAACAGCGCACGGACTCGCAGCCTATTCTCATCGAGCATCCTGTCAAATCCAAAACGTCCCCATGAAAATATTTTTTTTAATTGTTAATGTGCATTTTTTATCATTATAACTACTCATTATTTCTTTTTCAAGTGGAGTAATATATATTTGCTTAAAAATGTACTTTTATTATCCGGTAATTTTTTTGTTTCGGGAAATAATGAAAAATATGCTCTATAATTTTTCTACCGGTTTTTGTTTGAAAAGGATGTTGATTTTTCATTTTCCGGTTAATAGAGGTTGTGGTGTTATCAATAATAAACGAAAGCCGGCAGCGATTGCTGCCGGCTTAAATCTTCCATATGTCCGGTAACCGTTATTCTTTTGCAAGCTGCTGATGATGAAATTCCAGCAATTTTGCAAGATGCCATTCTCTGGCTCTGATTTCCTGCATCCGCTGTTTGATTTCTCTCAATTCTTGCAGCAGTGTTTCTTTATCTTTGAATTTTGCCGGTGAATTTACCCGGGCGAGCGGCTCTTCAGGGGTTTCTGATGTCCACTCCGGAGAGAAACATCCGTTTTCAAATAAATCCTTATCGTTCATTTTACATATCTCCAATTCAACAACTATTTAATTTTTATTAGTAATCAAGGAATGAAAAAAATCACTTAACTTGAAATTACCATATTTGAAAGCACCGGGCTTTCTTGAATATTCATTGCGCGAAATTTTATTTAAAGTATCCATTTCTTCCTGGGATAATGAGCCGAAATCAAAACTTGTCATTTCTGCATAATCAATCATTAAATCTTCTACGTCCATAATCTTTTTCTCTGACATTTCAACACTCCTTAAATTTGCTGTCTTTTCTATTACAAGTTTTATATCGGTATGCTTGCCGGAAAACTTTATATTTTAGTGTTATATTGTTACATATTTTAATAATTCAAATTTTAACGCTTTAAAAACCCTGCGAAATATTTTATACTATAAATGTAGTAGTTTAATTAATCAAACACACGGTTATATCGGGTTAGTATTTGCCATCTATTTGCAGTATTGTTATTATCACAATGTTGGAATAAAATTGTATAGTAATGTAAATTCTGCTGGCGGAAATGGCAAAATAAAACTTTGATGTTTTTTATATAAGTGAATAATAGGTAGAATCGGTTGAAAAATCTAAATAATAACGAAGAATTAAATACAAAAGTTAAAAAATACGGAAAAAAGAAATTAAGTTCAAATCCGATAAATGGCAGCAGTTTGCCTATTGAAGGGATAAAAATGATTTCTGTTCCGCTGGAAGATTCTGCTGTTCAAATTACTAAACCAGATGAGGTTAAAACTCCTAAAAAGAAAAGCAACACTGTTATAAAGCCTATTTCCATTGCGGATGAAACGAGTTTAAGCAGTATTGTTGAAACTATTAATAATTTTAATACATCAAGAACTAAACCTAAGAAATATAACAACGAATATACTTTAAATATTCCCAAAACAGTTTCTAATGCCAATTATTTTGAGATATTAAAAGAAATTTTAAATATTTTTCAGGGTAATAAAAGTGTTGTCGAAGTGTTCGGCAAATTGAGCAATATATTTATAAGCCAGTTAAAATGGAACTTTGTCGGTTTCGGACTGCTGCACGAAAAATCTAAATGTATAAATTTGAAATTATACAGCAAAACCAGTAATACTTATTCATCGAAAATCTTTTTATCTGATGAAAACAACCCTATTATTCAGAGTTTTAAAACCCGTACAATTATTGATATGGATGATTTAAGTTATTTGAATATTCCGTATTTAGTGAAAACCAGTTCCGTCATTATTCCTATGATTTCTATTAACAAATGCATAGGGGTTATGCTTGTCGGGCAGAATATTTCAAATATAAATGTTAATATAGTGAATTTCTTTTCAAATTATGCAGGCATGTTTGTTCATAATTCCCAACTGCTTGAGCAGACAAGCAAATATGCCAATACGGATACTTTGACATCTCTGTATAATCATAGAGGTTTTCAGGAAATTCTTGCCAAAGAACTGGAAAAAGCCAATGAAACTAATACTCCGTTGTCTGTTGTAATGTTTGATGTTAATAATATCTCGAAAATTAATAGAGAACTCGGGCATGCCAAAGGTGATGAAGTTATTAAGACAATTGCGGATAAGATTAAACAGAATATTCGCTCAGATGATTGCGCAGGAAGATACGGCGGTGATGAAATCGCTGTAATACTGCCGAATACCACTACAAAGGATGCAAAATATCTTGCAGAATATATAACTTATTGTTTGTCCTGCTGTTTTGTGGATGATGTCGGCCCGATAAAAGTTTCAGTCGGAATTTCTACATTCCCTGAATGTACAATAGATCAGGAAAAACTGCTTATTCTTGCAGAACAGGCAATGTTTATATCTCAGGCAAAAGGCTATAAAGAAGGAATGTCAGCGATTATAAGTTCTTCTGATTTTAACTTCTGGGATGATGTTGCACTTAATTCCTTTGCGGAAGTTCTTGCTAAACGCCATTCTCAAATCGGTATAAATTTTGAAGAAGAACTTTTGCATAAATTTAATCAGGAAGAAATAATTAACCATAACCATCTTATGGAAATGGTTACATCTATTGCGGGTGCAATAGATGCTAAAGACCCATATACAAAAGGCCACTCTACTTCGGTTTCGAGGTATGCCGAAGCATTGGCGCGCAGTGTTAATCTGCCGGAAAATGAAGTCGAACGGATAAAAATAGGTGCCTTGCTGCATGATGTCGGTAAAATCGGTATTCCTGAAAATGTACTTAAAAAACCGGGCAAATTAACGGATGAAGAATGGGAAATCATGAAACAGCATCCTAAAATCGGTGCGGAAAAAGTTATTGCACCAAATGAAGCATTAAGAGATTTGATTCCTATAGTGAAATACCATCATGAACGGCTTGACGGCAAAGGTTATCCGGATCATCTCAAGGGTGATGAAATTCCGCTTGAGGCAAGAATTGTATCAATTGCTGATGCGTACCATGCTCTGGTCAGTGACAGGCCGTATAGAAAAGGTTTGCCGATAGAAACAGCTTGTTCAATTTTAAAAGAAGGTGCAGGAACTCAATGGGATCCTGATTTGGTTCGCCAGTTTATTTCAATTGCTCCGTCTTTAACTACTAATGTTTAAGATAATTTACGGTAGATAGGTTAAAATAGTTCTGGCAGTATGTTCAGGTGATTTTGCGTACATGACATCTTCCGATACGATGATTCTTTTCCCGCCGTTATAGGTAATTTCCGATATTCCCCTGCGGTCAAATTCTCCGAAAATAAATATTGGAGCCTCTGAATTTGAATTGGCCCATGAAATTAGCCCCATATCAACAGGGGATTGTATTTTGGTGTTATCCGTAATAACCGGGCCTAAGGAAAGATAATCGGCTCCGCTTCTTAATGCGGCATCAATTTCTTCCTGACAGGTGACGGTTTTTCCTATAATTGCCTGCGGGCCGAGATACTCTCTTGCGATACTTATCGGAATATCGTTTCTCCCGAGATGAACGCCGTCTGCTTCAACAATACTTGCAATATCCAGCCGGTCATTAACAATGAATGTTGCGCCGTATTCGTCGCATAACATTCTTATTTTGCTTCCTAAATCAACAATAACACCGTCAGGTGCATTTTTTTCTCTCAGTTGAATTATATCAACTCCGCCTTGCAGGGCTGATGCAACCGCATCTAAAAATATGTCTTTTGATTCAAATTTGTCTGAATTAGTAACGAGATAAAGCCGTTTTTTTTCTAATTTTAAAAGATTAAACTGTTCTTTTAGTTTACTCCACATAAATAAATCCCTTGTAACCGCTTTGTAGGTATTATAGCACAAATTTAATCATGAACAACATTGTCTTTTGTACTGTTTTCCGTAATTATATAAATAAAAGGCCGGTTCATAAGAACCGGCCTTATTGTATATGTGAGAGTATAAAATTGAAAGCCTCTATGCTGTGTATAAATCTGCGAAAGGAGAGTTTTGCAGATGAGGTGCTACTTGTTTGTATGTTTGAAGTGCTGTTTGATAAGCATTTAAATAACTTATTGCTTCCTGCTTGTTATTAATCGTATAATTTCCCTGCCAGCCGCTAAATTCAGGTGCTGCCTGTGCATAACTTTCAACAGTTCCGACTGCCGGTTTCTGAGTTAATTGCAATCCCATTGCTGAATACGGACTTAATTTGTCTAAATCAGTTCTGTCAATTTGTTTATTCGGCTGCATATCAACGGTTGTAACTTTTTTGACTCCGCCTGCTGCCTGCGCATTGTCACCTGCTTGTGTTTTTAAAAGGTTTGGCAATTTAATTGAATAATCTGAATTTGCTTTTCCTATTGGTCCTGTTGTCATTTTGTTCGAATCTCCTTTTTGCTCACATATACTCGTTTTATTTACCGTAATTTATATTATTGATTTTCCATCTCTGTATTTATATAAAGTATTTTTTCCATGCGAAATTGCGTTTTTGATGTTTTTTGTTAAGAATTATTAACAATTCGTTTTGTATATCGGTAAGCCGGCTAATATTCTGTTGAGTAAGTTTTCCGGCAAAATTAGCCGTTTGGCTAATACCAAATTGGGGCGGTTAATCTTATTATTATCTTAGTAACAGGTAAAAATATGTATAGAAATTACAATATATTAGAAAATACCAAACTCACGGAAAGAGAATTGGAAGTTTTACAATATGTCGTAAAAGGACTGACTAATCGGGAAATAGCAAATATTCTTATGGTTACCCATCATACCGTAAAAGCGCATGTCGCTTCTATAATAAAGAAAATGGGAGTAAGAAACAGAGTTGAAATTACAGTGGCTGCAATAGAAAGAGGGTTAATTTCTAATCATCTTCAAGACTTAAAACAGCCATAAATGCTTCCTGCGGAACTTCAACACTTCCGACAGATTTCATTCGTTTTTTACCTTTTTTCTGTTTTTCAAGCAATTTGCGTTTTCTTGAAATATCACCGCCGTAACATTTCGCAAGTACATTCTTGCGCATTGCTTTTATTGTTGTTCTTGCAATAACTCTTCCGCCTATTGCTGCCTGTACAGGAACTTCAAATAACTGCCTCGGGATTATTTCTTTGAGTTTTGAAGTTAATTTCTGCCCGATATAAAAAGCATTATCTTCATGGCAGATTACAGACAGAGCATCTACAACTTCTCCTGAAAGCATTATATCAAGTTTGACAAGTTTAGACCGTTTGTATTCGCTGAACTCATAATCCAGACTTGCATATCCTTTTGTACGGGATTTTAACTGGTCATAAAAGTCGGTAATTACTTCGCTCAACGGAATTTCATAAGACAAATCCACTCTGACTTTATCAAGATAAGTCATATTTATGAAAATTCCCCGTTTTGTCTGGGCAAGATCCATCAATGTCCCGACATATTCATTCGGAGTAATAATTTGAACTTTGACATAAGGTTCTTCGATATAATCTCTGTATTGTGCCGCAGGAAGATTTGCAGGGTTATCAATTTCCACAACTTCGCCGTTTGTTTTATGCACTTTGTAAACAACAGACGGAGCGGTTGTTACAAGAGAAAGATTGTATTCTCTTTCAAGCCGTTCTTGAGCGATTTCCATGTGGAGCATTCCTAAAAATCCGCAGCGGAAACCGAAACCTAAAGCACTTGATGTTTCCGGTTCAAATGTAATACTGCTGTCGTTAAGTTTTAGTTTTTCAAGAGCTTCTTTTAGTGCGCCGTAATCTTCGTTATCAACCGGATACATTCCCGAAAATACCATCGGCAATGCTTCTTTGTATCCAGGTAAAGGTTCTTGTGCAGGGTTTTCAATATTTGTAACCGTATCTCCGACAAATCTTGTCAATTCTTTTATTGAAGCTGCAAAATATCCTACATCTCCGCAGGTCAGGTGTTTTACAGGGATTCTTGCCGGTGTCTGATACCCCAGTTCGACAACTTCAAACTCTTTTTTTGATGCCATAAATCTGATTTTATCTCCGAGCGAGATACTGCCGTCAACAATTTTAAAATAGCAGACAGTGCCGAGATACTGGTCATAAACGCTGTCAAAAACGAGTGCTCTTAATGGTTTATCGGAATTATCGGCAGGTGCAGGAATGTAATCTACAACAGCCTCAAGTACATTTTCAACTCCTTCTCCTGTTTTGGCACTTACAGGAATTGCCATTGAAGCATCAATTCCGAGAATTTCCTCAATTTCCTGTTTTACCCGTTCAACATCGGCAGACGGTAAATCAATTTTGTTGATTACCGGTATTATTTCAAGATTTTGTTCTATAGCAAGATATACATTGGCAAGTGTTTGAGCTTCCACCCCCTGTGTTGCATCAACAATAAGCAATGCTCCTTCGCATGCTGCAAGCGAGCGGGAAACTTCATAAGAAAAATCCACATGCCCCGGGGTATCAATCAAATTAAGTTCGTAATTTTTTCCGTTTTTAGCGGTATAATTCATTCTTGCCGCATTGAGTTTGATTGTGATTCCGCGTTCCCGTTCAATATCCATAGAATCAAGCAATTGCTCCTGCATATCTCTTTGTGCAACCGTTCCGGTTTTTTCAAGCAGTCTGTCGGCAAGTGTTGATTTCCCGTGGTCAATATGTGCTATTATACAAAAATTTCTAACATTTTCTCTGGTTTTCATATTTTTGATTATATATAAAAAAAAGAATTAGTAAAATGACATTACTAATTTGAAGGGAGATGTTGTATGTAGTATTGCAGTCTAAAAAACCGGTCTTGTAACATGACCGGCTCAAAAACTTTTTTTCACTCTCTTCCCCCTGGTGTTATGCTAGCCCCAAAACCTTTTTGTACCAAGAAAAAGATTCTAATTCAGTACCGTTAAATGTTGTTTTTGTACATTGAGTTTTCAGATAAGTTTCAAATTCGTCAACAAATTTGGACTTAACATTTTTTACCTCAGTCTCAGAAATTGTTTTTGCCATAGATACACTCCTTTACACTTTTAGAACCTCTTATATTATACCACAAATCTCATGTTATTTCTAGTTATAAAACAGGTTTGAAAAATTTTTTGCTAGTGTGAGCGGTTTTTCAGTGTAAAATTTTATGAAGAAATTTTGTTTTTTTAATAATTTAATTATTAAATCCTTTTCTTCTTTTTTATGCAGGGTATAATATCTGATTTTTACAGGCAGTATTTAATCTTTTTTCAATTTTGCATAAGTAAAATTTTTATGCTAAAATTGTTTATAAAGAGGGTTTTGTATGAATATAAAAAAGTCAATCTTGACAGGATTTTTAGTTTCTTCCATCGGGCTCGGCGCATTACCTGCTTGTGCGCAAATGCCGCCTGAAGCAAGTATATTGTATCAGGAAGCGTGCAGTGCTGAGCATCAACAGGATTTGAAGGGGGCAATTGCTATACTTGAAAAAGCTGCCGCACTTGCTGCCGATGATACAATGATTTATACAAAACTTGCCGGTTTGTATTCCGAAATCGGCGAAACAGACAAGGCACTTGAATTTTATAAAAAAGTTATTGCCCTGAAGCCGGATGATGCTTTTATCTACATTAGTATCGGCAGCATTTATGAAACTCAGGCAAAATATAAAGAAGCTCTGCAGGCTTATGAAAAAGCACTGGACATTTTCCCTGAATACAGATACAACTATTACAATATTGCAAATGCCCAGTATCAGTTAAAAGATTATAAATCAGCCATAAAAAATTATAATTCATTTTTAGAAACCTATTCTCAGCACACCGAATCCCGTGAAAATCTTGCTGCATCATATTTTGCGATTAAAGATTATAAAAATGCCGTAGAGCAGTATAAAATACTGTTTGACAAAAATCCGGATAATTTTAAATATTATGCGCAATACGGATTGTCTTTACTAAACACGGATGAATATGAAAAATCCGTAGAAATGCTCGAAAAAGCCGTTGAACGCAATGCGGATAATAATTCTGCACACCTTGGGCTTGCTCAGGCATATCAGGAACTCGGCAAGAATGAAATGTCTTATGAACAGTATCAATTTGTATTAAACAAAGTGCCTAATTTGAATACTGTCAGATTGGATTATGCAAATCTGCTTGCTAATATGGAAAAAAATACCGAAGCAATTACCCAGTACAATATGTACATTCAGGCTTATCCGAATGATGTAAACGGTTATAAAAATATTGCAAATGTCTATAAAACTCTCGGGAATTATGACAAAGCTCTTGAAAATTATTTGATTGCAGAACAAAAAATTCCGGAAGATATTGATGTTAAAAAAGATATTGCATACTGTTATCATAATAAAAAAGATTATGATAATGCCGTAAAATATTACGATGAAATCTTGAAAGTTCAGGCGGACGATTTCAATGTTAAGTTTAATAAGGCCTTAGCATTACATGCTCTGCATAGATATGAGGATGCAATAACACTTTATAAAGAACTTCTGGCTGTCAAAAATGACAGAGCGGTTAAAGATAATATGACAAAAGCACTTGTTGCAAGAGGTCATGAATTACTTGAGATAGAAGATTATGATACCGCAATGGCAGACTTTAAACTTGCAATAAAAGAAGGCTATATGGACGGTTATGTGTATTACGGGCTTGCAAAAATATACAGGGCTCAGGAAAATAATACAAAGGCTGCCGAAAATTATGAAAAAGCCATTTCGCTTGACCCTGATAAAACCGTTTATTCTGCGGAATATAGTGATTTTATTTCGTCTTTGTATAAGCCGAAAACAACTGTTCAAGAACCTGTCAGTGCAGAAACTCCGCTTCCTGTGATAAGTATTGAAAACGCTGAAAAGGAAGCCGCAGAAACAGTTAAACCGAAAGCAGAAGAACCAAAACCGCAGCAATTAGCATCTCCTGTTGCCATTAAACAAAATGAAGATTTGATTCTTGAAGGGGATAAAAATCTTAAAAATAACAATTATGATGCCGCAATAAAGAATTATCAGGACGCTTTGCAATTGGTGCCTAATGATGCGGAAACTCTTTGCAAAATAGGATACATATATAAACTGAAAGAAGATAATGTAAGAGCTATCAACTATTATCAAAAATCAATCATTGTTAATCCGGACTATACCGACAGCTGGTTTAATATGGGACTTGTTTATATAAATGAAAATAATTTTGTTGAAGCCCAGAAAAGTTTTGAAAAAGTAATTTCGCTTGATACGGATTATAATTCCGGATATGCGTATTATGCACTTGGCAGAGCAATGGAGGCTCAGGGTAAAAAAGAAGATGCCATAAAGAATTACAAACTCTTCATCAAACACAGCGATGACAAAGCAACTATCGAGAATGTTCAGGCTCAGATTAAACAATTGCAAAAATAAACGCATAGAATAGTTTTTTAATTATGAAAAAAGTATTTTTACTGATAATATTATTGTTAAACTTGTTTTTTATGCCGTATTGCTACGGGCGGGAAAAATCTGTTATTTTATTTAACAAATATCCGTTTACTGAAGATACAATTGTTTCGCAGAGCAATACCAATGTATTTAAACCCGGTGAAAGAGTATATTATTTGATTACTTTGCCCAAAAAAGTAAAAACACAAATGCTGCTTATTCAAGTGTTGAAAATCGGCGGCGAAGGCGAGCGTCTGGGGTATGAACTTGCCTGGGGCAAGCGGGTAAAATTAAGAACCGAACAGCCGCATTATTTTTCGGATTATGTTGTATTTAATTCCGCAGGGGCTTATGCGATGCGGGTTTATTCACGAGATAATCCGACAAAAGTTTTGACAAGTGCATATTTTTATGTGAGAAATTAAAAGAAGGAAAATAATATGTTAAAAGATAAAGCATTAGAATATTTCAAAAACGGGTATTCTTGTTCAGAAAGTGTTATTCAGGCATGTATTGATGAGGGAATATGTCCTGCAGAGTTGCTGCCTTGTGCTACAACTTTTTCCGCAGGAATGTCCTCAGGATGTCTTTGCGGAACAGTAAGCGCGGCACAGTTGGTGCTCGGTTATGTTTATGGCAGAAATAACAAATATAATAACGAGGTGTTTGCAAGAGAAAAAGCGGCAGAACTTGTTGAAAAATTCAGAAAACAAAATAAAGTAACCTGCTGCCGGATTTTGAGTGCCGGTTATGTCGGCAGTGCAAAAAAAGAGCATTGTGCCAAGTTTGTTTGTGATACCTGCACTATTCTGGAAGATTTAATTAAGGTTAAAGTATAAAGATATTGAATATTTGTGCGGTATGTTAGGGAGATATTTATGCAGAATTTTTACAATATAGATAAATTAAATTTTTTGACAGCCGGCATGCCGCTTGTGACCGGCAAAGGCGGTTATCCGAAAGCCATTGAAATCTTAAGGGAAATGAATCTTGACGGGATGGAAGTTGAGTTTGTCCACGGTGTCAGAATGTCTGATGAAACCCGTGCTTTTTTGAAAGAGATTCAGAAAGAATCTCCTTTAGTTTTGACTGCTCACGGGCCGTTTTATATAAATCTTAATTCAAAAGAAGAAGACAAAGTTGAGGCAAGTGTCCAGAGAATTATTGATACTGCAAAGGCTGCTTCTGATTTTGGCGGATACAGTATTACATTCCATGCTGCATTTTATATGGGGAAAGATAAAGAAGAAGTTTATCAGCAGGTGAAGGCGCAGATACAAAAAATTTTGGAAGTTTTAGAGCAAAACAATATTAAGATGTGGATTAGACCCGAAACGACAGGCAAAGCAACCCAGTGGGGCGATTATGAGGAAATAATAAGGTTATCAAAAGAATTTGAGCAGGTTTTGCCTTGTATAGATTTTTCGCATATTCATGCCAGAACAGCCGGAGAATATAATACTTATGATGAGTTTTGCAAAGTATTAGACAGGATAGGGACAGAACTGGGTGATTTTGCAATAAATAATTTTCATGCGCATCTTGCAGGGATTGAATACACTGCAAAAGGTGAAAAACAACATTTGATTTTGGAAGAATCGGATATGAATTACAAGGATTTACTCAAAGCACTCAAATCTTTCGGTGTTAAAGGCGCACTCGTGTGCGAAAGTCCTAATATAGAAACTGATACGAAAATTTTAAAAGATTACTATATGAGTTTATAATTGGCGGACGTATTCAAAGTATTCATTATTGTTGTAATTTTTAATATTTTCCATAACCTGTTCTTTTGAAATCCATCCGTTGCGCAGGGCAATTTCTTCAAGGCATGAAATTTTTATTCCCTGATTTTCTTCAACTGCATGGACATACGCACTTGCCTGCAATAGAGAATCGTGTGTTCCGGTATCAAGCCATGCAAAACCTCTTCCGAAAATTTCAACATTCAATTTGTTATTTTCAAGATATATTTTATTAAGGTCGGTAATTTCCAATTCCCCTCTGGCGGAAGGTTTAAGGCTTTTTGCATATTCAATAACACTGTTGTCATAAAAGTATAATCCTGTTACTGCATATTTTGATTTCGGGGTTTGGGGTTTTTCTTCAATACTTACTGCTTTTCCGTTTTCATCAAATTCAACAACTCCGAATCTTTCAGGATCTTTAACCTGATAGGCAAAAATTGTTGCTTCCTGACGGGTGTTTGCATTTTGAACAGCATTTTTAAGCATTCCGCTAAAACCCCGCCCGTGGAATATGTTGTCGCCAAGAACAAGTGAAACATCATCATTGCCTATAAAATCTTCTCCGATAATAAAAGCCTGTGCAAGTCCGTCAGGTGAGGGCTGTTGTTTATACTCAAAATGAACTCCGTATTGAGAACCGTCTTTTAGTAATTTTTTGAAATTCGGCAGATCATCCGGTGTGGAAATTATCAATATTTCATTTATTCCGGCAAGCATCAAAACCGCAATAGGATAATAAATCATAGGCTTATCATATATGGGAATCAGTTGTTTTGAAATTCCCATAGTTCCCGGATACAGCCTTGTGCCGCTGCCGCCTGCAAGTACAATACCTTTCATGAGTTTTTTATCCTTTCTCTTATTTCAATATATTTTTTTAGTGAACTTTTCCAGTTTTCGCAAAGTCCTGAATTGTCCATAACACTGTATTCCGGCCGTTTAGCAGGACTTGGAAACTCAATGCTTGAACACGGAATAAGATTTACTTTCAAATTGCACAGATTGAATATTTCTTTTGCAAATTCATACCAAGTTGCCTTGCCGCTTCCGCAAATGTGGTATATTCCGTAGTTTTGATTTTGCAGAAGTTTTGCTATGCCGTTTGATAACTCGACTGTCCATGTAGGGCAGCCTGTCTGGTCATTAACTACTTTTAATTCAGGTTTTGCAGCAAGTGAAATCATTGTTTCCACAAAATTTTTGCCGTATATTCCGTATAACCAGCTGGTTCTTACTATAAAATATTTGCTGCAGTATTTTAAGATTGCTTTTTCTCCGTAGAATTTAGTCAATCCGTAGTTATTAATCGGATTCGGGTTGTCGTCCGGTTTGTATGGTGTTTGTTTTTTGCCGTCAAAAACATAATCGGTTGAAATGTATAAAATAGGAATATTTTTTAATGCGCAAATTTTTGCAATGTTTTCTGTGCCTGAAGCATTAATAAGTTTGGCTGTTTCAAAATCTTCTTCGGCTTTATCTACATTTGTATATGCGGCGCAATGAATTATCATATCGGGCGAATGTGCATTAATAACGGTTTGAGCCGTATCAAAATCTGTAATGTCCAGTGTTTTTATGTCTGTTTTAATAACATTATAGTTATATTTTTCAAGTATCGGGCATAAATCCTGCCCGAGCATTCCGTCTGCACCCGTAACAAGTATTTTTGCCATTATGTTAATTCCTTTTCTTGAGAATATTTGAGTTTTTTTGCTTCTATATTTTTTATCCAGTCAAGGTTATTTAAATACCAGTCAATTGTTAATTTTATACCGGTTTCAAATGTAATGGAAGGTGTCCAGCCCAGTTCTTTTGTAATTTTATCGTTTGATATTGCATAGCGTCTGTCGTGTCCCGGTCTGTCTTTGACATATTCTATATAATTTTCATCTTTCCCCATTGCTTCAAGTATAAGACGGGTTATTTCAAGGTTTGTTTTTTCATTGTGTCCGCCGATATTATAAACTTCGCCGATTTTTCCGTTATGCAGGACAATATCTATTGCTTCGCAGTGATCATAAACATACAGCCAGTCACGAATATTAAGCCCGTCGCCATAAACCGGTACTTTTTCTCCTTTGAGTAATTTTGAAATGAAAAAAGGTATTAATTTTTCCGGATATTGGTAAGGCCCGTAGTTATTTGAACATCTTGTATTTAATACAGGCAGACCGAAGGTTTCTTTATATGCCCGCACAAGCATGTCAGCACCTGCTTTGCTTGCCGAATACGGACTGTTTGGTGCAAGAGGTGTTGTTTCATAGAAATAGCCTTCACTGCCTAAGGTTCCATATACTTCATCCGTTGAAACCTGTAAAAATCTTTCAATACCGCATTCTTTACCTGCCTGAAGCAGATTTAGCGTTCCCTGAATATTGGTTTCTATGAATATTTCAGGAGTTTTGATTGAGTTATCGACATGGGATTCTGCTGCAAAATTTACTATGCAGTCAACTTCTTCCGCAATGCTGCGTACCAGATTTTTGTCGCAGATATTTCCGTGAATAAAGGTATAATTCGGATTTGTTTCAATATCTTTTAAATTTTCTATATTGCCGCAATATGTTAAAGCATCAAGATTAATTATTTTATAATCCGGATGTTTGTTTAATTCATGCCTTATAAAGCAGCTGCCGATAAATCCCGCACCGCCTGTAACAAGTAATTTCATTCCGGCAAATCCTCTTTTTTAATGTCTTTTAATTCCGGCTGGCGTTTGTCTTTTTCTGAAAGCACCGGTTCAAAGTCAATTCCCCAGTCAATATTTAAATCTTTATCCGACCATAAAATACCTTTATCAGCCTGCGGGGCATACTCTTTAGTTGTTTTATACAAAAGTTCCGCTTCTTCTGACAGTACAACAAATCCGTGAGCAAAACCTTCCGGTATAAAAAGCATATAATTGTTGGTTTCCGAGAGTTCAATTTTGATATACTGTTTAAAAGTTTTTGACTGCGGGCGGATATCCACTGCAATATCATAGATTCTGCCTTTTGTGCATCTTACGAGTTTTGCCTGCCCGAACGGATTTGCCTGATAATGAAGCCCGCGCAATACTCTTGCAGAAGATTTTGAGTAATTGTCCTGCAAAAATTCTGTTTTTATTCCGTTATTGTAAAAATCGGATTTTTTATAACTTTCCATAAAAAAACCGCGGTTATCCCCATAAATTTTAGGTTTAACCAGAATAACATCTTCAATTTTTTGTTTTTCAAATTCAAACGGCATAACTATACTTCCCGAAACGGCTGTTTATCTTTTCAAACGATTATACCTGTTTTTTGCAAAGATTTCAAGACATGTAAAATCCTTGTATAGAGTTTCTTCTGTTGAATATTTACCCCTCTTTATTTTTTTATTTCTTTATCCTATAATATGGACAAAGTAGTAATTTAAGGAGTAAGGGAATGAAATTTGTTGTCAGAAAAGATGATATTTATAACGGAATTAAGATTGTAGAAAGTGCAACTTCGCAAAAAGCGGTTCAGCCTGTACTTTATAACATTTTGATTGAAACAATTGACAACAATTCTATTAAATTGACGGCAACGGATCTTGTTTTGACCGTTATAACTACGGTTGATGCGCAGGTTACAGAAGCCGGTAAAATTACTCTTCCTGCAAAAAAATTAACAGAAATTGTTTCAAGACTGGGTAATGAACTCATTACTTTTGAAGTTGAGCCGGGCGGAACGAGTGTGAATATTTCCTGCCAGAAATCAAAATTTGATATTATTGGTATTGCGGCTGATGAATTTCCTGCAGAAGTCAGAAATTATCAAATTGATGATTCAAAATGTTTTGATGTTGAATTAAAACCGTTTTTAAAAGCGGTTAAACAGGCAGGATTTGCAGCAGCAAACTATGAAGTGAGCAATTTGCTCTCCGGTATTGTGTGCGAATTTTCTAACGGAATTTTGGAAATCGCATCGACAGACGGAAACAGACTGGCAAGAGTCAGAGAAAAAATTAACAGTGATATTGCAGAAGCAACCCAGTTAATTATTCCTTCAAGAACTTTGAATGAATTTTTGAAAATAGGTTCTTTTATTGATGATGAAACAATAAAAATCTGCAAAGATAAATCAACAATTGTTTTCAAAACAGAAAAAACTCTTACAATTTCAAGATTATTGGACGGACAGTTCCCTAAATATAATCAGTTGATACCGTCAGAAAGTCCGAAACAGGCTATTGTTAATGTGGAACAGTTGACTACCGCTCTTGGCAGAGTTTCTGTTATGGTTAACGATAAAACGAGTATTGTTAAAATGCTTTTTGCTGATAACGAACTGACTCTGTCCGCTGATACTCCGGATTCCGGTAAATCAGAGGATAAAATTGATATTCAATATACATCTGATGAATTGTTAATTGCTTTTAATTATAAATTCATACTGGACGCATTAAAATATATTGACAGTGAAGAAGTTATTATCGGTTTAAATGCAAGTTTATCCGCAACAGTATTAAAACCGAATAGCGATGATGATTTTATCTGTTTGATTATGCCGGTTCAAATTAAGTAAAGGGCTGAATTTATTTAAGAAAAATGGTTAAATATGCGGGTTTCGACATCTTTTGAAGAAAGATGCAATATTTCACCGTTCATTTTAAGATTTATTCCGCTGCCTGATTTAATTGTGCCGATATGTGTTCCGTATGAATATTTTTCAGGGATTGCCGCAATCAAACCGTAATCTTCACCGCCGAATAAAACAGATTGCTGCCAGTTGTCAAATTGTTCTATAAGCGGATTGTGCGGAATTTTGTCAAAGTCTATTTCGGCCTGTACTTTACTTTCATTTGCTATAGCACAAATTGCATCCATAAGCCCGTCGGATGTATCCATCATTGCATAAGGTTCTTTGACATTTTCTCCGATTGTTTTGCCAAAGTCAATCTGAACTTGAGGCATAAGGTGCTTGTTTATAATTTCCTGCGGCTTGTTTTGTTTATCCTGCAGCAGTTTCAAGCCGGTATCACTTGAGCCGTGTTCTCCTGAAACAACGATTTTATAACCTTCACGGGCATTTTTTCTTGACGAGATATTTCTGCCGTTTGTTGAACCTATTGCGCATACGGATATAAATATTTTATCTGAACCGGTAATATCTCCGCCGACTATTTCTGCAGAATTTTGACATGCTGCCTTGCAGCCTTTATAAAACTCTTTTATAAAATCATTTTCTATTCTATCCGGCAAAGATAAAGATACAGTCAAATATTTTGCTTCCGCTCCGCTTGCTGCTATATCCGAAAGATTAACTGCTATTGATTTATATCCGAGTGTATAAGGGGTGAAATAATCAAGTGAAAAATGTATATTTTCGACAAGACTGTCCTGTGTTACAACAATTCCCAAATCTTTTAAATAAGCACAATCATCTCCTATGTATTCAGTATTCAGGGTTTGTTTGATTATTGATATAAAATCTTTTTCTTTCATAATTTTTTTAAACTATATCATGTTCCATCAATGAAATAAATTCATCAACAAGGTTTTTATTCCATTTTTTACCGGCATCTGATTTTATGATTTCTATAGCGTCTTTGGTTGACATTTTTGACCTGTAAGGGCGCGGCTCAATCAGTGCAAAATATTCATCAATTATAAGTATTATTTGCGAAGTTAACGGGATTTCTTCTTTTTCTATTTTATTCGGATAGCCGGTTCCGTCCCAGTTTTCGTGGTGATGTTCAATAATAGGTAAAACATCCTGAATATATGAAATCGGTTTTAATATCTCTCTTGCTGCAATTATCGGATGATTTTTAATATGTTCTCTTTCTTCCGGAGTAAGCGGTGTTGCTTTTTGCAGCAATTCTTCAGGCAGCATAAGGTTGCCTATATCATAAAGAAGAATTGCAACTCTTAAATTGTCGATTTCTTCTTTTGATAAATCAAATCTTTTGGCTAAAGTAACGGCACAGCGCACTTTATCTTTAGTAATTCCTGCCGTATGC
Source organism: Candidatus Gastranaerophilales bacterium (assembly GCA_944325095.1). Taxonomy (GTDB): domain Bacteria; phylum Cyanobacteriota; class Vampirovibrionia; order Gastranaerophilales; family Gastranaerophilaceae; genus Zag111. Next base: position 18,163 of record CALUYV010000023.1, read on the forward strand.
ATAGGATTATAAATTTTTGTAAGAGTATCAGCAACAGAATACAAGGCTTCTTTGGATACTTCATCTTGATTGGTAGTTTTAAGTTTTGTGCATAATTCTTCCGATAAATCTTTAAGTTTCGGAATTCTGTTTTTAGACAAAATATCTAAGAAGGTATTTACTGCAACTTCCTGCCAGTATGTTTCGGAAATTGGTTTTGCAAGGGTGACTTTGTTGCGCCCGTTGCGTTTGGAAGTGTACATTGCCTGATCTGTTAATTCCAGCAATTCATCAATATTTTCGCTGTGTTCAAAGTAGGTTGCAACGCCTAAACTGCCCGTAATATGTCCGATTGTATCAATTTCAGTATTTTCAATTGTTTTACGGATTCTTTCTGCGGCTATCATTGCACCCTGAGAAGAAATCCCCGGAAGCAGTACATTAAATTCTTCTCCGCCGATTCGTGCCGGAACATCGACAGAACGGGCATTTGCTTTTAATACATTTGCAATTGTTTTTATAGCAAGGTCGCCGTAATTATGACCGTATGTGTCATTAATTTTTTTTAGGAAATCTAAATCAATTCCAATGATAGAAAAAGGCTGTTTTTGTCGTCTTGCACGTTGGACTTCTTTTTCGAGTGCTTCTTCAAAATATCTTCGGTTGTAAAGTCCGGTAAGTCCGTCTGTAACTGCCTGTTCCCGAACTGCTTGAAACAAATCCGCTATTGTTATTGCCATTTCTATTTGTTTGGCAAACAATCCGAGAAAATCCATTTCGGTATTGGCAAGTTCTTCCCGTGCTGAAAATACGCAAAACCATCCGAATTCTTTTTTCTGCGCAATCAATGGAATAACAATTACTGATTTTACAGGCTGGTTTGTAACTACTTTGTGGATTGTATCCCGTGTTAATTCAGGCAAAACAGATGCAAGCAAAAGGTCAATTGCTTTGGTCTGCTTGATTGTGCGCTGTTTCATTGTGTCGTAAAATACGCTTTCTGTTGAATAATTCAGTCTTCTTGTCTGGATTCCCGGTGCGCCTATAATTGTATTTAATCTGTCAATAAGCCCGTCGTTTGATTGGGCAAAAACTCTTAAAAATTCCCCGTTTTCGTCTTCATATTTTCGTATAATTGTACAATGCATATAGCCAAGTTCACCCTGTGTGCTGTTTACAATGGCTTCCATTACATTTTCCAGCGGAGTTGAAGAGTTCATCATATCCCAGATGTGCTGAAGGGTGAACATCCTTTTATTTGCATCGTTTAATTCTTCGGTGCGTTCGGCAATCTCTTTTTCCAGTTCCAGATTTCTTTCATATATTTCAAGATAATCCAGTTTTTCATTATAAATACTGTTTTCGACTTCCGAAACTTTTCTGGTTATTTCTTTAAATTTATCAAATAATCCCATTAGACACCTTTTTATTCAAAATATTAAACTAATGCTTTATTATATTACTTTTTTACGAAAATATCAAGTTCTGTGCTGTTTCCAATACATCTTTCGGGTTTGGAAAGTTTGTACAGGCATCTGTATTTTTATGTAACTGGCATTTTCTTCTGAAACAAGGCTGGCATGGCAAACCTCTGCCGCCGAGTGCAATATATTTATTTTTATCGCCGAGCGGAGCAAGAACTTCTTTCGGCGTGCAGGTGAATATTGTAATAACTGCCGGATTCTGCGTTGCCCAGGCAAGATGTGCACTTCCGCTGTCAGGTGCAATAACAAGTTTTGCTCTTGAAAAAATTTCCATAAGTTCGATAATATTTGTTTTACCAGCAAGGTTTAAATGTTTTCCGCAGTTAATATATTCAATCAATTCGTTATCCCCGGGGCCGCCAGTGAAAACGATATTGCAGTCTTTTTGCAGATTATCAACAACAATTTTCCAATTATCTTTGTTCCAGTGTTTATTTGGCCATGTTGTTGCAGGTGCAATTACAGCCAGCGGTTTTGTATTATCAAGTCCTGACAAAAGTTCGTCAATTTTTTTTATTTGTTCCGGTGTTCTTGCAGGAAGTGTTATTTTTATGTTATCTGTTTTTATTCCGAGATATTCTGCATATTTAAGATAATTCAAAACAATAGGAGAATTTGGGGCATAAGAAATATTATCAATCCACTCATTGCCCCCGAGAATTGCAAATTCTCTTGCTTCTTTCGATATAATTCGTCTTTTTGCTCCGCTAAATAATAACCAGTACAAACTCTTCAGCATCATTTGAGAATCTATTGCAATATCAAATTTTTCTGCACGAATTTGCTTTATAAGTTTCATATAATCATCAAAATTTTCTTTACATGGCCCTTTCTTTTTCCATTTGCCAAGCGGAGCAAGAATTGCTTTATCAACACACGGATTATTTTCAACAACCTGAATTCCTTTTTCGGAAACCAGCCAGGTAACTTCGTATCCAGCATCTTTCAAGGCATTTGCAAGCGGAATATTAAAAATTACATCCCCGAGTGATGATAGTTTTATAAGCAATGCTTTTTGTTTTTTTTCTTCCATTTGCAAATCCCCTGATTTCGTTTAATTACACATTTATTATATGTGAAAACAGCCGTTTAGTCTATAGTTGAGATAAATGTTATGTATTTATCTCCGTATTGCTTTTGTTTAATAATATTGTAATTTGTTAAATCTAACGGGATAATATGTTCTAAAATAATAATACCCGAAGAGATTTTTAAAGCGGTTTCAAGACTTTTTTCATAAATTTCAGAAAAATACGGAGGATCAATATATATGATATCAAAATATCTTTTTCCGCATAATTTTTGGCAAATGTTTAAACTATCGCCCAAAAGAAGTTTTATATCGTTTTCGGATTCATATTTTTTAAGATTGGATTTTATTATGCTGTGAACTTTTTTGTTTTTTTCGATTAAAACAGCACTTTTAAATCCTCTTGAAATGGCTTCAAGTCCCATAATTCCTGAGCCTGAAAACATATCAAGAAAACTTTTATCTTCAAAATTTATCATTGCCTGAAGGGTGTTAAAAACACTCATCCTTACTTTTGACAGAGTCGGACGTGTAATTTTTTCATCAGGTGCTGTAATTTTTTGACCTTTATATTTTCCGGCAGTAATATTCATAGTGCAATTTTAGCATAAATGCGGTAATTATACAGAAAGCAGATTAAAAAATATTATTGTTTGATTGTCATACATCTTTCGCATTCCGGTTCTGCGTGAATGGAGATATTACAGGTGCCAAGTTCCTGCCGGATTTTGTCTTCTATTTTGTCGCATAAATTATGACAGGCTTCTATTGTCATATTTTTGGGGAAAAACAGCACAATTTCTATTTGTTTTTCAGGGCCTGCGCTTCTTGCTTTGAGATTTTTGTATCCGATTACACCTTCGGATTTAATACTGTTTATTATGTTTTCAATTTTTATTAAATCTTCATCCGGCAGTGAAGCATCAAGAAGATTGTCAAGTGTTGTTTTGGATATTGAAACTCCTGTTTTTAATATAAATAATGCAACAATCATTGCAATAATCGGGTCAAGAATAATTATACCCGTAATTTTTATCAATATCAGACCGATAAGAACCCCGAGTGATGACCAGATATCCGTTCTTAAGTGTTCACCGTCGGCATAAAGAGATACAGAATTTGTTTTTTTTGCGACATAAAAAAGATACGAACTTACAAAAAAGTTTGCCAGAACGGCAAATCCCATTACTGCAATTCCCAGAAAGGACTCATTTTCCATAGTATAGCCGAAAATAAGTTTTTTTCCGGCTTCATAAAAAATGTACAGTGCCGCAAAAATAATAAGACCGCCTTCAATAAATCCGGACATATCTTCATATCTGCCGTGTCCGAAAGGGTGTTTGCTGTCAGCGGGTTCTGATGATTTCATTACGGCAAAAAATGTCAGAACCGATGCCAGAAAATCACTCAGAGAATGTACCGCTTCCGAAATAATACTGATACTTCCCGAAAGAATCCCTGCAATTAGTTTTAACAAAATTATAACCGCATTCGAGCAGATGGATAATCCTGCCGCAAATTTTTTCTGTGTTACTGCCAACATAACCGATATTATGCCACCAGATTATAAAAAAGTAAAGAATTAAAATATAATTGCTGTTCTGTTTTTTTCTTTGTTATAAATATTAATTTATGTAAATTGATATATGATTTAATTAATCTTCTGACTGTCTGAATAACGGTATATTTACAAATTTTAACTTTTAAATTCATTTACAAAGTTTTATAATTACTTTCGGGAAATATTAACAGGAGAAATTGGGAGAAATGAGCGGATATAGTTTTGAATTAATAACCGGACCTATGAGCTGCGGTAAAACAGAAGAGTTATTGCGCAGAGTCAGACGCTGTATAATTGCAAGAAAAAAAGTTGTTGTTATTTCACCCGAGGTAGATACCCGTTCAAAAGGTGATTATATCGAATCTCGCAGCGGTTTGTGGCTGGATGCAATAAAAGTAAAACATTCTCTTCAAATCCTGCACTTTGTTAAAGATGCGGAAGTTGTTGCTATTGATGAACTTCAGTTTTTTGATTCTAATATTACAAAAGTAATTTCACAATTGATAAAAGAAGGTAAAAAAGTTATCGGTTCCGGTCTTGATTTGGATTTTAAGGCTGAACCGTTTGGCTCAATGCCGGAATTGATGTGTATTGCAACAACTGTTGATAAACTTCATGCAGTTTGTATGAAGTGCGGATGTGAACACGCAACAAGAACTCAAAGACTTATTGACGGAAAACCTGCCGATAAAAGTTCTCCGCTGATTATGATTGGCGGCGATGAAACCTATGAAGCAAGATGTATAAAATGTTATGAACTCCCTGACAAAAATAATAAAATAAAAACTCTCGGGCTGAAACTTTTACAGTTTAGCAAGGACTAGTTTACATAAGGCTTTTTTTAGGTTTAAATATTATCATGTTTCACATTTCGACCAATATGTGTTAATATATTTTTAATAATAATCTCATATGTATGCCGGCGGAAACTTTTTGTATGTATTTTCGTCTGAATTTACAGGATGTGATTATTGGAGGTGTAAATAAGAATGAGAAAAATTATGAGAAGAAGTGTAATATTTTTAGCGATATTTATATTTTTATTCGGCTGGATAATACGTTCAAATGTGCAGGCTTCTACTCCTGTAGAATTGTATGACAATGTCTGGAGATTAATTAATACAAAATATGTTGATCCGACAAATAATGAACAGGATTGGAGCAAATGGCGTCATAAATATGACAATGTAATCAGAACAGATGAGGATGCTTATGTTGCTATCGAAACTATGGTTGCTAGTTTGAATGACCCTTATACAAAATTTTTAGACCCTAAAGAGTTTTCCGATGAAACAGGTTCTATTAAAGGTTCACTGAAAGGTATCGGTATTCAAATCGGGGTAAAAGACGGAAAATTGATGGTAATTGCGCCGATTGAAGATACTCCGGCGGAAAAAGCAGGTCTGCTTGCCGATGATGAAATTCTTGCAATTGACGGAAAAAGCACTAAAGGCATAACTGTTGATAAGGCTGCTGACCAAATCAGAGGCGAAGAAGGCACTCAGGTGCGTTTATTGATTAAACGCAAAGACACTGTTCCTAAAGAATATACAATTACCAGAGCAGAAATTGAGATTAAATCCGTTTCTCAAAAAGTTCCTGAAAATGTTGTTATGCCTAAAGATATCTGTTATATCAGATTAAGTTCTTTTATCAGCCGTAATGCTGCAAAAGAAGTTTCAGAAATATTACAAAATTCACCATACACGAAAGCATTTATTGTTGACCTTCGTTCAAATCCCGGCGGATTGTTGAGCAATGCTATTTACATTTCCGATATGTTTTTAAACGGCGGCGCAATTGTAAGCACTGTTGACAGGGATGGATATAAAGAAACACAGAAAGCAACACGTGGTGTTTTGACTTCAAAACCTCTTGTTGTTCTGGTTGATAAAGGTTCGGCATCTGCAAGCGAAATTTTCTCCGGTGCTATGAAAGATAATAAAAGAGCCGTAATCGTTGGTACTCAATCATTCGGAAAAGGGCTTGTTCAGGAAATCAATAAACTTCCTAACAATTCCGGTATAAATATTACAATCCAAAAATATCTGACCCCGAATGGTACAGATATCCACAAAAAAGGTATAACACCTGATGTACTGGTTGAATTTACCGAAGAAGATTTGAAAAATAAAAATGATGTCCAGCTCAAAAAAGCAATTGAAATTGCAAGAGAACTTTCAAACGGTACATATATGGTAACTAATAACAAATATTATTACTAGATTTTGGAAAATAGTTAAATAAAAGAAAAGACACCTAAAAAGGTGTCTTTTCTTCTATAAAATTAAAGTAAAATTTTCAATCCTTTGTTAAGTGTTCAACTATGCGACTCTGGAACAGTTCTGCATACAGGCTCACTCGTCCTCACTTCGCTGCGGCGGTTCGCTTTGTAAAGTTCAGGATGACAAAAAAGCGTCACTCCGGCCTCCGAGCCGGAGTCCCCT
>CALUYV010000024.1 GCA_944325095.1 Candidatus Gastranaerophilales bacterium
AAAGATGCGGCTGCACCTGCATCCCAGGCTTGGTGAATAAAATCTCAACTACTCTTTCTCCGTCAGGAGTGAAGATAAGTTTTATGCAACGAACTTTAAAGGATTGTATTTGTTATATGAAAATTTTATTTGTTTGTATTATCATGAGGGGGTACAGTGAATAACGTTGGTTAAGTATAAGGAGGATTATTCATGCCTAAAAAAACAATTACAGTTGATGGCAACTATGCCGCGGCTCACATTGCTTATGCATTGAGTGAAGTTTCGGCTATTTATCCTATTACACCTTCTTCTACAATGGGTGAATGGATAGATGAGTGGTCATCACAACACAAACAAAACATCTGGGGAAAAGAAGTGAGAGTTGCCGAAATGCAATCAGAAGCAGGTGCTGCTGGTGCCGTACACGGTTCTTTGGCTGCAGGTTCTTTGACTTCTACATATACAGCTTCTCAGGGTTTATTATTAATGATTCCTGTTATGCATAAAATTGCCGGTGAAATGCTCCCTACAGTATTCCATGTTGCAGCAAGAGCATTAGCAGCTCAGTCATTATCAATTTTTGGTGATCATACGGATGTTATGGGCTGCCGTAACACCGGATTTGCAATGTTAGCAGCTAATTCAGTTCAGGAAGAAATGGATATGGCTTTAGTTGCTCATTTGTCAACTTATAAAGCAAAAGTTCCGTTCCTTCAATTCTTTGACGGTTTCAGAACCTCTCACGAAGTTCATAAAATTGAAGAAATTTCTTATGAAGATATCGCTAAATTAGTTGAACCGAAATACATTGAAGAATTCAGACAAAGAGCTCTAAGACCGGAAGCACCTGTATGTAAAGTCGGTGCTCAAAATACCGATGTTTACTTCCAGGGTCGTGAAACGGTTAACAAATACTATCAGGCTGTTCCTGATATCGTTCAGGAATATATGGATAAAGTTGCTGCTATAACCGGCAGACAATATCATCCGTTCGATTATGTCGGTGCTCCTGATGCTACCGATGTTATCGTTGCTATGGGTTCAGGCTGCGAAACTATTGAAGAAACAATCGAATACCTCAATGCTAAAAGAGGTACTAAATACGGTTTGGTTAAAGTCAGATTATACAGACCGTTCGATGTTAAAAGATTTAATGCTGCACTGCCTAAATCTACTCAAAGAATTGTTGTTCTTGACAGAACTAAAGAACCTGGTTCTATCGGCGAACCGTTGTATCTTGATGTAGTTGCAGCATTAGAAAATAAAGATATCAGAGTAATCGGCGGACGTTACGGTTTATCTTCAAAAGAATTTACTCCGTCTATGGTTCTTGCTGTTTACAAACATTCTGAAAATAAAGGCTTCCACGGATTTACCGTTGGTATCGAAGATGATGTAACTCATCTTTCTTTGAAAGTTGACGAACACATCGTAACAGAACCTGAAGGTACTACAAATTGTATGTTCTGGGGTCTGGGTTCTGATGGTACAGTTGGTGCTAACAAAAACTCAATCAAAATTATCGGTCAATACACTGATAAAGATGCTCAGGCATACTTTGCTTATGACTCTAAAAAATCTTTCGGTGTAACAGTTTCTCACTTGAGATTCGGCGACAAACCGATTAAATCTACATATTTGATTACCGCACCTGATTTTGTATCTTGTTCTGCTCATGCTTATATCGGCAGATATGATTTATTAAAAGGTATCAAAGAAGGCGGTACTTTCTTACTCAACAGCCCTTGGTCTGCTGATGAAGCATTCTCTCATTTAACCAGAGATATGCAGAAAACAATTATAGATAAGAAAATCAAATTCTATAATATCGATGCGGAAGCTCTTATTGAAAAACAACCTGGACTTCGCGGAAAAGGTGCAAACACCGTTATGATGGTTGCATACTTCAAAGTTTCAGGCATTATACCTTTTGAACAAGCATTGGAAGGTATGAGAGAAATGACTAAGAAAACCTTTAAGAAAAAAGGCGACGATGTTGTTAATATGAACCTTGCATTGATTGACGCGGCTGTTGATGCTTGCCAGGAAGTTAAAGTTCCTGCATCATTAGATGGCGTTGCCTGTGTTGAGGATGTTAAACTTGTTCCAGATAATGCGGATGAATTTGCTAAGAAAATCATTGAACCTTCAATGAGACAAAAAGGCGATGACATTCCTGTATCAGCAATGAGTGTTGACGGTGTTATCCCGACAGGTACTGCTTGTCTTGAAAAACGCGGTATTGCACCGAGAGTTCCACATTGGAATTCAGAATATTGTATTCAATGCGGAATCTGTGCATCTGCTTGTCCGCATGCAGCAATCAGAACTAAATTGGTTGAAGCAGACAATTTGAAAGATGCTCCGGCTACATTCAATACAATTGATGCAAAACCGAATGCAAACGGTGAAAAATTCAAAGTTCAGGTATATTGCAAGGATTGTACAGGCTGCGGCGTTTGTATCGATCAATGCCCGATGTCAAAAAATCCTGAAAAAGCACCGCTTACCTGGTCTTCTATCGAAAAAGAAGAATCAGCAGGTGAAATGGTTAATGAAGAATACTTTGATGCTTTACCTGACAATGTTATGGGTAAAAATACAACAAAAACAATCAAGGGTGCAATGCTCAGAAAACCGTTGTTTGAATTCTCCGGTGCATGTGCCGGCTGCGGTGAAACACCTTATGTTAAACTCGTTTCACAATTGTTCGGTGAAAATGCAATTGTTGCAAACGCAACAGGATGTTCTTCAATTTATTCAGGAACATTCCCGACAATTCCTTATACTACAACTAAAGAAGGCAGAGGTCCGGCATGGGCTAACTCATTATTTGAAGATAACGCTGAATTTGGTTATGGTATGAGACTCGCAGTTGATCAAAACAGAGATACTTTAAAAACTTATGTTGAAAAAGTATTGTCAAACGAAAAAGCACCTGCTGATTTGAAAGAAGCATTAGAAGGTGCAATGGCTCACTGGGATAATTCAAAAACTCCTGAAGCAGTTGCCGCTCAAGATAAAGCAAAAGAAGTTCTTGCTAAATACGCTGATTGCGGATGCCCTGATATGGCTAAAGTAAGAGAACTTCAAGATTACTTTACTGATAAATCAATTTGGATTATCGGCGGTGACGGTTGGGCAAACGATATCGGATACGGCGGTATTGACCATGTACTTGCTCAGAATAAGAATGTTAATATTCTTGTTCTTGATACAGAAGTATATTCAAATACAGGCGGTCAGGCATCTAAATCAACACCTACCGGTGCTGTTGCAAAATTTGCTACAGGCGGTAAACGCACATATAAGAAAAATATGGGCTTGATGAGTATGTCTTACGGCTATGTATATGTAGCATCTGTTGCATTGGGTGCTGATAGAGCACAAACTCTAAAAGCATTCCAGGAAGCTGAAGCATACGATGGGCCGTCTATCATCTTTGCATACGCTCCGTGTATTGCTCACGGTATTGATATGTCTAAGACTCAGACAGAACAAAAACGTGCTGTTGAAGCAGGTTACTTCCCGTTATACAGATATAACCCTGCTAATGAACAACCGTTCTCATGGGATGCTAAAGATCCTAGCGGAAATTATCAGGACTTCATCAGATCTGAAGGTCGTTATAAATCTCTGATGAAAACAAATCCTGAAGCAGCAGAAGCATTATACGCTCAAGCTGAAGAAGATGCCGCAAAACGTATGTCTGTTTACAAGGCTGTCGGCGAATTGATGAAGTAATTATATAATTTCTTCAAAATGAAAAATCCCGTCAATTAGTTGGCGGGATTTTTTTATTTCTAATATGTAATTTTATGTTATAATTATCTTATGAAAAAGTTTATTCTATCTTTGTTATTGTTATTACTGGGATTATGTACTGCAATACCTGTTTGGGCAGATGAACTTGAAGAGGATTATCTTGATATTGCAGCCAATTATTGTGTTATTGGTGATTATAATTCTGCTTTGATTTATCTTGATAAAATTCTTGAAAGAAATCCGAACAGCAAACAGGCGGCTGATTTGAGGATGGGGCTTTTGCATGTCATAAGCCAGGATAATAAATCTTATGTTACCTCAATCAATCCGGGTATAAAAGAAGCAATGGATTATAAGCAGAGCGGTAATGATAAAATGGAATACGAAGCCTTGCTGCGGGCAGCAAAAGGGAATAATTCTTATATTGCATACTATTTTCTCGGCAATTATTTCAGAGATAAAAATGATTATATGAAGGCTCTTGATGCTTATAACAGTTCAGTTTCCGCCAAACCTGATTTTGCGCAGGCATATCTTGCTATTGCAATAACGCTTTTTGATGCCGGACGCTATGAAGCGGTAATAAATCCTATTGATAAGTATTTAACATTCGATTCAAAAGATGATCTTGCTTATGCAATAAAATCCCGTGCGGAATTTGAACTCGGGCAGATTGAGGCAGCGCAGGCAGATAATGCTACAGCAATAAAATTGAATAACTGTCCGGAATATCAGTTTGACAAGGCGAAAATTCTTTATAAAAACGGCAGTTACCAGTTGGCTAAAACATTATTCAAAGAACTTCTGCCATATATTCAAACTTCAAAAATTTATGAGTATATGGGGTACTGCGATCTGGCAATGAAAGATTATATGAGTGCTTTGATGAATATTGACAAAGCTATCATCTTATCTGATGATGATTTATATTTAGAAAATAAATATAATGAAATAAAGAATTTACTGGAAAATAACCAAAATGAGCGACAGAACTAAAAAACAGAAATGTAATAACAAAAAGAAAAAGGAAGGCTTTTTTACAAAAGTAGTAAATACCCTGATTACATTGGTTTTGACTGCAGGCATGCTTTGCGGACTGCAGGCATATTCTGTTGCAGGCATGTCCGGTTTAAAATTTGCGCAGTTGAGTGATGTGCATTTTCTTGAAAACGGTGCCAATACAACATATAAAATGACCGGCAGATCTCCTGAACTTCTTGATGACGCTGTAGCGCAGATAAACGAAACAAAAGGGCTTGATTTTGTTATGATTACGGGCGATTTGATAGACAAGTCTTTTGAGAAAGAACTTCGTGCAGTTTTGCCGCATCTTGAAAAACTTGAAACCCCATGGTATTTTGCCTTTGGAAACCATGACAGATGCGTCGGCGGATATTTGAATACTCTTGTCTATCTGGAAATGCTCAGAAATTCTAATCCGAATTTTAAATATAAAAAACCGTATTACTCGTTTAAACCAAAGAAAAATTTTAAAGTTATCGTACTGGATAATATAATAACTGATGAAATAACATCAAACGGTTATCTTGATGAAGTTCAATACAGGTGGTTAAAAAAGGAACTTGATTCATCAAAAAAAGATGTTGTGCTGGTTTTTATGCATGTTCCTGTTGTAGAACCGTTTGTCAGCCCGAGCCACAAACTCAGAAATGCAGGTGCTGTTAAGTCATTATTGGAAAGTTATGATAATCCGATAGGTGTTTTTCAAGGACATTACCATGCTGCAAAAATAACCCAGCATGATAATGTATTATATGTAAATTCTCCTGCGCTTGTTTCATATCCTAATGCATTCCGGATTGTTAATGTTACAAACTATAAGGATAAAGTTGTTTTTGATTTTACCTGGAAAGAAACAAGAAAAACCGATATTCAGCGAATGGCAAAAATGCTTGTATTTGGCAGTATTATTTATACCGGAGAAAAGCAGGATCAGACCGGTTTGTATGAAATAAAAAAATAAATTGAGGATAGAGATGAGTGAATTTAGTGTAAAATTTAGAGGTGTCAGAGGAAGTTTTCCGGTTGCTAAAAAAGAGTTTTATAATTACGGCGGAAACACCTCCTGTGTTGAAGTTAATGCGGGCGGTCATCTGATAATTCTTGATGCCGGAACAGGTATTGTTGATGTAGGCGATGATTTGATGGAAAAATCAATATCAACCTCGGTAAAACCCGAAGAGCGCAAGCCTATTATGGCAACTGTGCTGCTTTCTCATATCCATCATGATCATATATTAGGGCTTACTTTTTTTAAACCGCTTCATCTGAAATCAACAAAAGTTATGGTTTTTGGCCCTGAACAGGTTAATACAACACTGGCTGACAGTTTGTCAGAGATTATTTTCGGAAAGACTTTTCCGCTAGACCTTGATGAGATTTCCTGCAGACTTGAGATTCAGGGAATTTGTGACGGGCAGGCTATTCTGATAAAAAAAGATAAAAAACCGGAACTTGTAAATTCTGCTGATGTTATGCCGGAAGAGGATGATATTTTGATTACTTTCTATAAATCTTATGTTCATCCGCAGGATGGTGTAATGATTTATAAAATTACATATAAAAATAAATCACTGGTTTATGCTACAGATAAAGAATGTTATTTCGGCGGTGACAGAAAATTTATAAAATTCGCTAAAAACTGTGATTTGCTAATCCATGATGCGCAATATACAACAGAGGATTATTTAAATCCTTGTTCTCCGAAACAAGGGTACGGACATTCTACTTTTGATATGGCGATAGAAGTTATGAAACAGGCTAAAGCCAAAAAATTAGCATTTTTCCATTTTGATCCTTCCTATGATGACGCACGGCTTGCAAGGATAAAAGAATATTATACATCTTCAAATAAGAATGTTTACCTGCCGAATGAAGGGTTGGAAATTTCGATTTTATAGTTGGTTGAATAATATTATAAAATAATTATAATATAGAATATAATGAAAAAGATTGTAATAATACTTGTGATGCTGTTTTTTACCGCAATAGCAGCAAATGCTGCCGGAACTATTGCTACATATGTTATTGATCCGGAGAAAAATGCTTATCACCATAACAATCTCGGTGTTATGTATATTGAAGAAAAAGATTATTATGCAGCAATTCAAGAATTCAAAATGGCAATAAGTCTGAACCCCAAAACTCAGGCTACTGCAACATACTTTAATAATTTAGGCAGAGTTTATATGATAATAGGGTATCCTGAGATGGCACTTGATTGTTTCCAAAACGCTCTGAAACAGTATCCTTTAAATTTTGAATACTATAAAAATCTTGTTGATTGTTATGATAAACTCGGCAAAACATCTTCAAAACTTTCCGAATATAAAGCAAAGAAAAAATCCAGTCTGGACAAAATAACTCTTGCGCTGTTGTACGAAAAAAGCGGCGATATTAAAAAAGCAATTTTTATTCTGGATGAATTTGCAAATGCAGAGCCTGATTTGTTGATTTCTCAGGCTGTTAAGATGTATATTCAGGAGTTGGTAAATTCTATGGAAGAAGACGAAGATTCTTCATTATAAACGGCAAACCTGATATCAGGCCTGCCGTTTATAAATATGTAGATGTAAATTTAATTTCCGTATTTGTCAAGAAATTTTATACCGTCATTTCTCCATTCGGAAGCAGGAGTCGATACAATATTTAATTTGCCCTGCATTGATGGTGTTCCGTTCTCCTGAGGATTTGCGGCAGTGTGTCCGGCTTTTTTATGGCTTCTTTTTTCCATCTGCTTTTCTACAGTACCGGCAAGCGGTGTTGCAATAAACGGTACGAGCATTCTTTTTCCGACAATGGTTGCTGCTGCAAGTGAGATTAAGCCGCCAAAGGCATCACGAACTTTATTTCTGATTGATGTAAAGTCTTTGGTGTATTGAATATCCGTAATATCACTATATTCAGGTTTTGTTTTGATATGTGCACGGTAGAATTTCTTAAGCGGTCTGTCAAAGATTTTACCGAAGATTTTATCAAACATTTTTGTTTGTGTAACTTTATTTGAAACTGTTTTGAACATTAAAATCTGAAGAGCAATCATCAGTAAACCGTTTGTAAGGTCTAATGATGCTACGAATTTTCGTTTGTCGTCAGGAATATCTTTGTTGTTCAAACTTTGTGTTACATAAAGATAGCAGCCGAGCCCGTCTTTTGCAACGATGGAAGCAACACCGAGTCCGTCGATAAATTTTCTGTCATTTATTAAAACTTTATCTCCGGCATGTTGAGGAACCCTTGTTTTAGCAAACCATCTGATGATGTTATGTACCGGTTTTGTTATAGGATTTATCGGACTCATAATGCCACCTCAACTTTCGTGTTGTTATTATTGGTGTTATCCTGTTTTTTCGGTTTGGATAAATTCGGGAAGATTTTATCCATAGCCCAAGGATAGATTCTGTTCAATAACCAGCAAGTTAAAGGAAGGATTGCAAGTGATACCCCTAATCCAGTCCATCGTTTCAGACCGTCAATGTATGAAACGGCATGTTTTTCTGCGCGTTTTGCAATACATTTTGCAATGTTTTTTGCTTTTTCTGAAAGTCTTGCTCCGCTGCTGTCAATCCATTCTGTTGTTGTTTTTATATCATCTTTGCCGGAGCCTTTTGTTTTTACCAGATGGCGGACTCGTTTATCCGAACTTGCAATTTCTGCATCAATGATAGCTTGTGCTTCTTTAACTGTTATTCCGTCACCTTCTAATTGGGTTTTGATTGTTTGCAAAGTTTTTATTGTATTATCTATTGCATCTGTTCTTCTGTTGACAGCACCGGTTACATAGTTGATAATTTCTTTTGTAGAGTCCATTCCTCTCATCTTTTTGATAAGGTCTATCTGTTTGATGAGTTTTTTCTGGAGAACTCTTAAAGAAGTTTCATCTTTACCGTTGTTCCATTTTTTAAGTTCTTTTATTATTTTTATGAATTCAGAGTTAACAGGTTCATTTCCAGGGTGTTTTTTTGAGGCTTTTTTAAGTTCTTTAATAATTTTCTTGCATTCTTTGTCAAAATTTTTATGAGCATCTTCAATTGCTTTCTGGCTGTTTTCAAAATCAAGTTCACCATAGTCAATTTGCGTATTCAGCCTGCTCATTATGTTCATTGCCTGTTCGGAGTGGGTATTGTAAAAGACTCCGCGTTCAATCTTTTTAGGCAGTTTATTTTTAATAGCGTTGAGTTTTTCGGTTTCTTCTTCTGCTATGATTTCGTCGATAGTTTCTTTGAATAATTCATCAAATTTATCTTTTGGCATTTCAAGAGTTGATTTATTTTTGCCGTCTGTTGTATTGAATATGATTTTATCATTTTCAATCATTTCAATCAGCGGTTTTTCATAGTGTTCTTTTTTGTATTTTGCAATAGCATCTTTCAGTTCATCAACATCTTTATTCTTTTTGAATTTCCTGCCGGGATTTTCTTTTTTAACAAGTTTTTCGATGAAATCATCGGACGGGAACAAGGTTCTGTTATACTGCATTGGCAGATACCCTAGATCTGCATCCCGTTTGATTAAAGCATTGAACGGTACAACAATTGCCGCCTGAGTACCTACTGCAAGTATTGCTGAAATCGGCTGACGCATTGCTGTATATGTTTTAGTATCCTGATCTTTGTCTGATAACGGGTTGTACATTATGAAAAGAGGAGCAACCAAACCTGTACCGAAAGCGTTTATTAACTGGTTTTGAACCTCTCCCATTCCTTCGTGTAATCTTACCATTGCTCTTGCTATCCATGGCATTCTCTCTAAGATATATTTTTCAAGCGGTTTTGCGGCTTCGGCTGCTGCCGCTGCTCCGGTAAAATTAACACTGTCATGCCCTGCTCTTAAATAAGTTCGATTACCGGTGGCGTGTCCCTTCCTAATCTTTGGAAAGGAGCCGCTTTCCATTTTAGTTTTAATCTTTTCAATACTCATTTTCCACCTACTATGACCTTCTATATACATGAATGCAAAAATTTTAAAAAATTGCTATTTTTACCCCTTTTGTTAACGAATGTTAAGAACCTTTTTATCCTTTTTTGTTATCATTTTTCTTATGTCTAAATAGCAGTAATCACAATGATTACTGCTATCTGAATTACTATTTGTTTTCTAATATTTTTCTTATTCTTGTGAATCTGTCTAATTCTGTACTTAAATCCTCTATTGTTATTAAACTTGAATTCGGTATAACAATTTTGTTGTCGTATTTTTTATCAAGTATCATAACTGTAGGAAATCCGCTTATTTTTGACTCTCGAACCAGTTTTTCGTATTTTTTGTCTTCGACATTTACTTTTGCAAATTCAAGATCTTCGCCGTATTTTTCAGCAGCCTGTTCAAATATAGGCATAAATCTTATACAGTAGCGGCACCAGTCAGCATAGAACAGAACAAGCACCGGTTTTGATTTTTTAATAACGGAATTGTAATCTTTTCCGACTTCATATTCGGAAGGTTTTTTACCGGCAGGCATTGCTTGCTGTCTGAGTGCCTGCTTTTGTGCTTTTACATCCTGAACATGTTTGTATTCAAAAAATCCGGCTGTGCCCAATCCGATTACGAGTACAACCAACGAAATAATGGCTATTATCTTCTTTTTACTCATTTTTTCGAGTCTCCTTTAAAATGTCCCCATCTCTCTATTTCTATTATAGTACGAACATAACAGGCAGTTGTTTCTTTACAAAACTTTACCTTTACACTTCTTAACCAAATGTAACAGTTATTATATATCTGGGTATATACAAAGTATATATCGTGTTATTTATCCCGCATCAGAAATCTTTTCTGAGAATTTCCGGTGCAAAATAAGGAGTTTAATTTATGAGAAGAGAGTCGCTAATCGAAATGAAAGTTGAGCCAAAAGAAGAAAACAATGCGCAGGATAATACCCTCAAGGCATACCTGCGTGAAATTGCGGATTATCCTCAATTGTCGCAGGAGGAAGAAATTGAACTTGCAAAGCGGATTGAACAGGGTGATTTAGCTGCTAAACAAGAACTTATACGTGCCAATTTGAAACTGGTTGTCACAATTGCCAGAAAGTCCATCCACATGTCATCTCTTCCTGTTATTGATTTGATTCAGGAAGGTAATGTCGGTTTGATGGTTGCTGCCGAAAAATATAATTATAAATTCGGCTACAGATTTTCGACATACGCTGCCTGGTGGGTAAAACAGGCAATGTTCAAGGCAATTTCCGAACAATCTCATTGTATGAAAATTCCGGTTTATATTCAGGAAACTCTTTCAAAATTCTCCAAAGTAAAAACCATTATGGAGCAGGAAGTTAATGATGTTGTTAAAAATGAAGAGGTTGCTAAAAAAATCAATATTGCACCGGATAAAATTGAAATGTTTTTATCTGCATATACAAAAACAATTTCTATAGAAGGCGGGTTTGAACGCGGTGACGGCAAAGAAATGAATGTCGCTGATATTCTGGCAGATAACAGTTCTTTAGTTTCCGTTAATATGGAGTACCAATCATTGAAAAATGATATCAATAATGTAATTTCAACCCTCAAAGAAAGAGAGCAGGAAGTCGTAAAAATGCGTTACGGGCTTGATGATACTGAAAAACTTACTCTGGAAGAAATCGGTAATATGTACGGCGTTACAAAGGAATGCATAAGACAGACCGAATTAAGAGCGTTAAAGAAAATGAAATTGACAGGCGGAACTTTGCTTTCCTGTTATATTTGCTAAATATAAAACAATATAATTTCTCGTGTTTATTATTCAGCCGTAGTTTTAATGCTTACGGCTTTATTGTTTTGTTATTTTTCGGGTTTTATTATATATTTTTATTATGAAAAACATATTAAGACAACAGGCAAAAGAACTTCGTAAAAAACTCGATGCTGCCGGTTTATCTGTGCGGCTCACCGCTTTGATACGCCGGAATGAGGTTTATAAATCCGCCGGTCATGTTTTGTTGTATTATCCCTTAAAATATGAAATGAATTTTCTGGATTTATTAAAAGATTCCAAAAATTTTTATTTTCCCCGTGTTGATGGTAATAAGATGCTTGTTTGTCCTTATGATAATGGTGTTAAACTGGAAAAATCTTCTTTTGGAATATATGAACCCTGTTCAAAACCTTGTTCTCCATCAATTATTGATGTTGCAATTGTTCCTGCGCTCGCTGTTGATAGGAACGGAAACAGACTGGGTTACGGCGGAGGTTTTTATGACAGATTTCTTGCACAAAACAGAAATATAAAGACAATATGTGCTCTGCCGGAATCTCTTGTATTGAATGAAATTCCTTCAGAACCTTTTGATATTGCAGTTGATATTGTTTTAAAAACATCTTAAAATTCAAAAAGTCCTGCAATTGCAGGACTTTTATACTGGTTAGTTAAATTATATGAGGTTAAAGAATTAAGCGTTAAAGGTATATCTTGGAGCCATATCTTTAATGGCTTGATCTCTTGCTTCTTTAGCTGATTTTAATTCTGCTTCTACTGATTGTCCCAGAGCTTCAAGTCTTTCTTTTTCCTGAGTTAGTCTGTCTTGTTCAATTTTCAGGTTTCTGGTTTCAATCTGCATTGCCTTATCTCTACCCTGCTGATACAACTGTATCATAATCCATCTTTGCATTTTCTGCATATTTGCCGGACTCTGAGAATTACCCATCTGGCTTTGATACCATGCAATTGCCTGCGGAGCATTCTGCTGCATATACAACAATGAATTGTTGTGCGCCCAGGCAAGATAATTCATCATTCTGCCCATATTTGAACCGGAAGATCCGAGCAAATCTCCTATCGAAACTCCTCCGTTTGCTATTAGTGCTGCATATTGCTGCAAAGTACGCATTCTTGCGGTTAACTTTTGCATCCTGTATGCGATGTCGCTTTTCTGGTACAACAGTGAGTGTACTCGAGCGGTAAATGTGAAAATACCCATTTTAACCCTACCTTTTGTTTTAACTAACCTTTAATTTAACCTTCATATATATAAAAACATGTTATAGTGCAGAATTGCCCGAATATATCTTTTGTCTTAATATTTCTTAATAATACAAAAGCGGTGTTTTTAATTTCAGGTAAACTAAAACTCCTGTCTTTTTAGACAGGAGTTTATGAATTTTGTTTTATTTTCATTTTATGAAGGCTGTTTTTCCACAACCTTATCAATCAGGCCGTAATCTTTTGCTTCATAAGCGGATAGATAGTGATCTCTTTCGCAATCTTCTTTGACTTTGTCAAAACTTTGTCCTGAATTTTCCGCCATAATACCTATTAACATATCTTTCATTCTGCGGATTTCTTTTGCTTCGAGTTCAATATCGGTTGCCTGTCCTTTTGCGCCGCCTAACGGCTGGTGAATCATTATTCTTGCACTCGGAAGAGCCATTCTTTTCCCTTTTGTTCCGGCTGATAACAGGAATGCGCCCATTGATGCGGCTTCGCCTAAACAGATTGTAGATACATCGGATTTTATAAGGTTCATCGTATCATAAATCGCCATACCTGCTGTTATTACTCCGCCCGGGCTGTTTATGTATAACATAATGTCTTTTTCGGAATTTTCGCTGTCCAAAAGCAATAACTGTGCAACTATTGAATTTGCAACATCGTCATCTATCTCGGTTCCCAAAAATATAATTCTTTCTCTTAAAAGTCTTGAGAATATGTCAAATGAGCGTTCTCCGCGGGATGATGCTTCAATAACCGTAGGAACATAACCCATTATTTTCATATATGTTTCTTGATCCATTTTGGCTCTCCTTTTTGTTTTATTTTATACTAAATAAGTTATTTTATCAATCATTCATGATAGGGAGTTTTATTGTAAAAACCGAGCCTTTTTTTAGTTCGCTTTGAACAGTTATTTCACCTTTATGCAGTTTTACAAATTCTTTTGCTATAGTCAATCCGAGCCCTGTTGATATTTCTGTTTTTGAGAGTGGATTTTCTGCTTGATAAAATTTTTTAAAAATCTTTTTTTGATTTGTTTTTGAAATCCCGATACCGTTATCTTTGATTGATATTTCAAGATAATTGTTATTTTTTTCGGCTGATATATGAATTGTCGAGTTTGGAGGCGAAAATTTTATTGCATTGCCTAGAATATTAAACAATACCTGCTGCAGTTTTATGTAATCTCCTGAAATTTCTGTTTTTTGCGGGCAGTTGAATGTTATTTGAATGTTTTTTTTGTTGTACAGCGGTTTTAAAATGTTGCATACTTCATTTATCAATACAGTAATATCAATATTTGTTATATTTATTTTTATTGTATGGGATTCCAGTTTTGTTATATCAAGAACCTCATTTATCATTCCGAGCAGGCGGATTCCTGCAATTCTTATATCTTCAATGTATTCCCGCTGTTTCGGATTTAATTCTCCGAACAATTCATTTGAAAGAATTTCCGAAAATCCTATTATTGAATTAAGAGGTGTTCTCAAATCGTGCGAAATATTTGCAAGAAAATGGTTCTGTAATTTTTCGTTTTCTTTAATCTTTTTATTCTGTTCTTTTATTGTTTCGTATGCCAAACGGATATCTTCAAGTCCTTTTTGAAGTGTTTTTGTCTGCCGGGTTAAAATTTTTGACAGTTCAATATCTTTTATGATATTTGAAATTACTTTTGTATATGTATTGAAAATATTTGTTTCATCAGAATTAAACGGGAAATCTTTTCGGCTGAGGCAAAGAACTCCGAGAACCGTGCCGTTTACTTTGAGCCTGGAAGCGGTTATATAATCGCCGGTTTTTAACACCTGTTTCAACTGTTCTGAAATATTCGTATTTGTATGATATAAAGTGCCGGTTAAATTTTTGTCTATTTTATATTTTGCTTTAAATTCCCCGTTTTTATGCGATTTTAATTGCAATTCATCAGGCACAAGGTAAAACATTGCGCATGTTTCAAAAGGTATAACTTCGTTGAGCAGTTCAAAAATTTTCGGGATTTTGTCCTGGGATTTAAAATCCTGTTCATAGAATTTATTGAGATATTCCAGTGCTTTTTTATACATAATAAATTAAACTTCTTTATATCCGATATAGTTGAGATTCCTGTTATATCCTTCATCGTCAAGTCCGTATCCGACAACAAATTTGCTGTCTATTTCAAAGCCGTAATAATCAGGTTCTATAGAATTTTTCCTTGAGGCTTTTTTGTTGAGTAATGAGCAGAATTTTAAATCTTTAGGCTTGTAGTTTTCTTTTATGTGGTTTATTAAAAATTCTGCAGTCAAGCCGGTATCTATAATATCTTCAACTATCAAAACTTTTTTCCCGTTTATTTCTTCAAGATGAGCACCGAATGATTGTACTTTTCCGGAGGATGTCATTTCATTTCCGTAACTTGAAAGTTTAATAAATTCCATCTTTAACGGCATATTTAAGTGTTTAACAAGATCAACGGTAAACATAACAGCCCCTTTTAAGACACAGATAACAACAATTTCTTCTCCGTTGTAATAATCATTTATTTCGTAAGCCAGAGTTTTAATTCTTTCTTGAATCTGCTCTCCTGTAATCATTACTTTTAAATTGTTGGCTGTTGTTATCATATTATGGCTCCTTCTTATAAAACTTTATTTTATGTGTGGGTTTTTCTACTGTTTTTATTTTATCACTAATTCCCAAATTAATCGCCCAGAGAATTTCATTTCCATGAGCCAGAAATAGCAGCGAATCTTTGAGATGCTGCGGAACTTTTTTCCCGTTTAAGTATTTTTTTAATTTTTGTTTTCCTTTTAGCCCGAAAGGCTGGATTATATCGCCTGCCTGTCGTGTTCTGATTTCAAAATCGAACGGGAAATTCTTTAAATCTACATAGGCGGTATTTTCGGTTTCTTTCGGAAATTTTCGTACAATTTTATCAAATTTTTCAATTTCAAATACATAATTTTTATCCTGATATCTGCCTTCATGCAGAATATGAAAGTACGGCAGTTCGGGTTTTTCATTTGTAATAATTTCTATAAACTCATTGTTTACAAAAATCCACAAATTATTTGTAAGAGAACAAGTTTTTCCGGCTTTTGAATCTGCATTTTCTTTTAAAAAGTCCAGAATATATAAAATCCTTGTCATATCATATTCAAGATTGTTGAGGTTAAACAATTTGTAGATTATCCGCTTTTGAACAGCATTTGACTGTTTGAAAAATTTTTTGGTTTTTATTTTGTTATTTTCAGAAATTTTTTCAATAATAATATTTAAGTATTCTTCGATGATTTCATTTTCTTCTCCTGCGGTTTTAGACAGTGAATTGATTTTATCAACAGCATTAGGATTTATTTTTTCCAGTTCCGGAATGATGTTTGCTCTTATGAAATTGCGTTTGTATTTTGTGTTTGAATTTGAACTGTCATTATTCGGAGTTAATTTATTATTTTTACAATATTTTTCGATTTCGTTTCTTGAAATATTCAGCAGCGGGCGGTAATAATTTCCTCGTTTTTCATTTATTCCCTGAAGTCCGGAAATGCCGGTTCCGGTGCAAATTCTGTATAATACGGTTTCTGCATTATCATTTTTGTTATGTGCCGTGAAAATAATATTGCTGCCGAATTTTTTACCGCATCTTTCAAAAAATTCGTATCGTGCTTCTCTGGCGGCTGTTTCAGTTTGGGAAACTGTTTGCGGCAGGCGCTCACAGTATATTTCGATACCTCTTGTTTTGCAAAACTCTATGCAGTTAACTTCTTCCGTGTCGCTTTCTTCGCCTCGCCAGCCGTGGTTAAGGTGAAGTGCAATAATTTTGTTTTCAGGAGCAGTTTTTTTTAGGGCATCCAGCATGCACATTGAATCATATCCTCCGGAAAATCCGGCAAGATAAACTAAATTTTCTTTGTCTATGTTGTATCGCTTTAAAAAAGATTTAATTTCCGCACAAATTTTGTCCATATTAACTTAAAGTTTTAATGTGTTTTTTTATTCCTTCGCGGATTTCGACCACATCGGTTCCTAATTGCTCCAATGCCTGCATCGCCAGCGATTCCGGTTCGGTTGTAATTGCCCATAACAAATCCTGAGATTCTATTTTGGTTTTATTTTGTTTTTTTGCATATTCCCATGCTGTTTCAAGCACTCTTTTTGCCCGTTTGGTAAATACTACTTCGCTGTCAAAATATTCATTGCCGCAGCCTATAATTTTTTCAACAATGATTCTTGCATCTTTGATGTTTATTTCAAGTTCCTTTAATACTTCGGCTCCAATGCCGGTTGCTTCTCCTATGATTCCAAGCAAAAACATTTCTGTTCCGACTACTCCTCTGCCGATTCTTCGGGCTTCCTGTTTGGCAAGCCGCAGAATTGTCAGAGTTTCAGGCATTTGCTTTTCTATAGGTTTAATAATACCGTGAGCCAGATCATCATCATTTATATGCATTTCTTTGAAAATGTTGTAAGCAAGTCCTTTTTTTGTTTTTAGCAGCCCTAAAATCATATGCTCCGGAAGCACTTCCGATGAACCGAGTTCTTTTGCCGTTTGCAGTGCAAGACTCATTGCCATAAATGCACTCGGGGTAAATACAATTTGTCTGCCTTCATACTCGGCGGTTCTGGATTGAATATGCGATAATTTTTCTTCAAAAGCCGCACTGGTTATTCCGAAAGTCGCAAGAATTTTAGACAAATCCGATGTTGTATCTTCCAGAATAGAGGATACAATCTGCTCTGTACCGAGTATTTCGTAGTTTGAGGCTGACAATTTTGCAACAGCTCTTTGAAAAACTTTGGAAGATTCTTTATTGTCAAACAGAGTATCTGTTTCTTTGGTTAAATTTACTTCCTGATCCTTATTTTCATCGAGTTCCGGATGAAGATCTTTTTTTACTTTTCTCTGGACAAGTTTTTCAATCAGCGGTCTTGATTTTTCGATATCAAACCCGAGAGTTTCCAGATATTGCGGGATTCCGGATTTTTTATCGTTTATTGCCGCCAGAACCAGATGTTCATAGTGAACTGTTGAATTCCCGGATTTGTCTATTAAATCCATTGTTTCGGTAAGGATACGTTTGAAATCATCACTGAAAGGGATTGAAGAATTCATATCGGATTCTTCAATATTCAGGCTCATATATATTTCTTTAGCGAGTCTGTCGTATGTTATGTTATAGGTTTTAAAGATTTTAGCGCAAAAACCTTTTGTTTCCTTTATTAAAGCAAGCAGCAAATGTTCTGCCAGAACCTTGTCGGAATGGTCATAAATTGCTATGTTTTGTGCTTCAATAATTACATTGATTGCTTTTTCAGTAAATTTTTCAAACAAAATATTTATCCTTATTTATTCGTCTATTTCTTCTTCCGGCAGATTTTCGATATAAGCCTGAACTCTTTCAAATTCATCATCATCGTCAATGGTTTCAAAGAAAACTTCGTCACTGTCGCCGTTTTCAATCAGACGCATCAAAACAAGTTCAGGTTCTTCTTCTGATTCATCCGCATCAACTTCAACCAGCAGAGCATACTGTTTTTCTTCAAATTCAATAATATCGTATAATTCACATTTGATGGTGCTGCCGTCTTCATCGGTTATTTCAATAATGTTGTTTTCTTCTTCAATTGCCATGTTTTTTTCTCCTATTTTTTGCGTGCAAGGTATTGTTCCAGTATAATACAAGCACTTTCAATATCAACTAAACCTTTGTCTTTTCTGAAATCTATTTTTTTGTTTCTGAGATTTTCTTCTGCTTCATTTGATGTAAGTCTTTCATCTTCAAATATTATCTCATAACCGTGGATTTTTGAAGCAAAATCTCTGCAATCATCAGCCTGAAATCCCTTTGTTCCGTCCATATTCAACGGCAAGCCGACAACTATCTTTTCTACATTGTTTTCTTTTGCTATCCTGCAGATAGTTTCGACGGCCTTGTCGTCCGGCTGGCGGGGAATGTATGAATGTCCGTTTGCAAGCATGAGCAGATAATCGCTGAGCGCAATGCCGATTCTTTTTGTCCCTACATCAAGTGCCATAACTTTATACATTATCTACCCACTTTTCTTCAATATAATTGATTTTATCGTTTATTTCTTCGTGAGTCAAGTCGTATGAATTAACGCTTTTGTCGTATTTAACCACCATTAAATATTCATATATGCTGCGTTTTAAAATTTCTTTAAACAGTACAGCCTGTGCCTGCTCTGAAAATAGGATTCCATATACAAATCCGGCATCATCTTCTTTTCCGATTGCGAATTTAATATATGCAGAAAATAAAATTTTCTTTTTCCATTCTGTTTTTTCGGCCTCATCAAATACGGATTCCCAGTGATTGTTAACTAATTCATCAAGATTGCCGGCGGTTTTTATCATCTTGAGAATTTTAGTAAATTCATTGCTGTAGTCCATATCAAGAAACCATCTGGATGAAATTCTCAATTCTTCAAGTTTAGAGGCTATGCTGCCAGTTATTTGAAGAGGCGAAACTTTTTCTTTCAATATTTCTTCAATTTTTTGCGGGTCAAAATCAATGTCTATTAAAAGATTTCTCCAGCAAACATATTCATACGGGAATTTCCAGTTATTTCCTGTTTTTTGAACAGTTGCAAGTTCTGCATTGTATAAAATAGTCCGGAAGGCTTCCGGCGTAATATCGACAGTCTTTTCATCCCTTAAAAATCTTTCCAGAATTTTGCTGTATTCAAATTCTGAAATTTCAAAAAATCCGAAACAGTCTTTTATTCCGGTTTCAATATTTGCGACGATTGATACAAAACGAATTTTTTTATTTTCCGTAAGTCTTGTAAAAATCATAGCAATATTACCGTGTCCGTCAGGATAAGTTACATAAAATTTGTGCGGACTACTGTCTGATAATATTTTTTTGTAGAATTCTTTTGTATTGTCTATCCTCATTCCGGATAATTTAATTGTCGAAAGACTCCGTTTAATTTCTTGCAGGACTTCGCCCGAGGCATAATTTTTCATTTCCTCAAGTGCGTGTAATGCCAGCTGGGATTTTGTGTGCGCAAGAAGTTTTAGAGCCTCGAGGCCTTCCGGAGAATCAGGTTCTGACATGAATACCGGAATAAGAATGTTTGCCATTGCATCTGATGTAAAATCTTCATCAAGTGAATTAAGCAGAGTAATTTTATCATTGGTTCTTATTGTAGCCATAAAATCAAGAAAATCGATTTGAACTTCAGGGTTTATTACAGCAACATTTAAAAGATGTTTTGTGTTTTCATCAAGCAGACTTTTGGCGTCATCTTTCAAATACTCTTCACAGGTTTCGTAAGACCAGTCAGAATCCAAATCTCTCAGCAGATTTAATATTGTAATTTTTGCTTCTGTCTGCAGATTGCTGTTTTTTAATGCAGCCCAGAGTTTATTTATCAATTCGTCTTTTGGCAGATAATGCTCGAGCATAAAACAGATTACCGGAATTTTTTTTGTATCTGCACCGGAAAGTTCTTTAAAGAGTATTTTTGCCAGAACATTTTTATCTTTTTGTGCTTCCAGCATTTCAAATTCTGCAAGGCAGTTCTGGATGTCGTTTACGGAATTGATTTTGTTTAGCAGCTCCGTAACGGCGAATTTTAATTCAAAAGGACTTAATTGTTTATAAACCGAACCTGTCATTGTATTGTTATCTAGCCTTTCCCCAGAATGCATCCAGTATTCGCTGTGCTTCTGCAGACGGCATTCTGTCCTGCAAAATCAGATATTGAACGGCAATCATTGCGCATTCAGAACAAATATTAACTCCCGGGCCTTGAACCATTTTTATTACCTGAGTATTAGGTCTGCCGCAAAAACTGCAATAAACAATATCCTGAGAGGAATTATTATCTTCCTGCTGATGTTTTTCTTCCGTCAGCGATTTTTTCTTTGCTCCGAGGCTGACTACTTTTTCGTCTGACATATAAATTCTCCTTTTACTCGTTTATTGTAACTTAAATTTATGAAATTTGCTATATTTTTATGATTAAATTATAATTACTTTAACATCAACTTAACATAAAAGAAGAGGGGTATAAATGAAAAATGTTCTTTTAATCGCAAGTATATTGACTGTTGCGGTAATTTCCACCGCTTGTATAAACAATCTGGCAGTACAGGATTTAAATAACAAAGCGCAGGCTTATGCGGAAAAAGGTGATTATACGCAGGCCATTGAAAGGCTGAAATCAAGCATTGATCTTGATCCGTCGGTGTTTGAAACTCATTACAATCTTGCTATTGTTTATACAAAGTCGGGCGATTATATCAATGCGATTGAAGAGTATAAAACCGTAATTTCTATGAAGCCTGAGATGGCGGATTCTTATTATTCGCTTGCTACGGCGGAAAATAATCTTGCTATTGAAATGGAACGAGGAAATTATAAATTAAATCAAGAAGGCTCGCTAACAGCAGCACTTTCTGATGAAGAACGTGAAGCCGAAATGACAGAAGATGAAAAAACTTTGATGAAAGAACTGTATGATTCTGCAATTAAAAATTATGAAAAATATCTTGAATTGAATCCTGATGCAGAGGATAAAAGCGAAGTTAACGAAACAATAGAACGGATAAAGAAATATCAAAATCCTCCGGAAGAAGAGGATGCCGAGGAGGTACTCCTTAAAAATTAATGTTTATACTGCCGACACCTCAAACCGTAGCCTTTAATCTGTTTGGAATTCCGATATATATGTACGGGATAATTATGGCGTTTGCAATTTTTGTTGCCATTCTTACTGCAAATGCATATTTTAACAGGAATAATCCCTGCTATTGCAAAGATTCTATTATAGAGCATTCAATTTATATAATTTTTTCAGGCATTCTTGGCGCAAGGCTGTATTACTGTTTTTTAAATTACCATTATTATATTGCAAAACCGCTTGAAATATTAGATATAAGACAGGGGGGGCTGTCAATTCACGGGGCTATTTTAGGCGGGGTTTTGTGTTTGTTTTTCATATCCCGCAAGACCGGTGTATCACTTTTGAAGTATCTTGATGCAATTTCAACCGCTACAATTCTCGGGCAGGCAATCGGACGATGGGGAAACTATTTTAATTCTGAAGCATACGGGCTTCCCGTAAAATCTCAAAACTGGGGAGTATTAATCCCGGAAAGCCGGAGGGTTCCCGAGTATATGCACTACAGTTTGTATCATCCGGCATTTTTGTATGAAAGTGTTTTGGATATTTTGTCTTTCTGTATTTTAACCTTTATTTATTTCAGGTTTGGCAGAATTAAAGGAGTTACATTTTTTTCTTATCTTATGATTTATGCTCTTATAAGGTTTTTTATCGAACAAATCAGGCTTGACAGTGCGCTGAATGTAGATTCAATTCCTATTGCACAGATTGTATCGGTTTTATTGTTTTCACTCGGAGCGGCAGGGCTGTTCGCAATTTTTTGTAATTACTGGCTTAAGAAATCTTAACTTTACATAACTTAAAATATGAGTGTTTTGTGAAATTCTCACATCTCAAATGTTTTTATATATAAGTGAAGTTTATAAGGAGATATGAGTATGCCAGAAATTAGTTTTTGCTTATTTGATTTAGGTTATTTGTTTAAATTGTTTCCGAAAACGGATAATGAATTTAATGAGAAATTAAGAGATTTTGAAACTACTGCCGAGGCGCAGATGGAAAAGAACCGCAGTAATTTATTTGAGGAATATAATTATTCGGGTGAGTTTTAAACCAATAATAATGGCGGTGATAAAATTATTATCGCCGCCGTTTTGAGTAGTGGTGGTTTAAGGATTTGTTTATAATTTTTTATTAGAAATGCATATCAAAACTCGGAATTTTCCCGTTAACTTTTTCATCTTCAATTCTCATTGCAGAACCTATTGTAAAGTTCTGGGCAGCAGTTTTTGTTATTTCAAAAGCCACATTGCCGTTGAATACCGGTTCGTTTTCTTCCAGATACTCAAACAGCGGGGTAGCAGGAGATTTAATTAAATCTTCAAGGGTTTCACCTGCCTGCTGCAGAGTTCTTTCCGGAACTCTTACATTCATTCCGAACGGTTTGAACGGGCGGTTAAATGTAAAATTTGATTCTGCCATTTCTCTATATCCTTTTTATAACTAAGATTATTTTTGTTATCGGCAGATATTGTCAAAAAGTTTAATATTTTGAGTTAAATATTAACAAATGTAAAATAAATTAACTGAAATATTGTGTTATTATTCTGGTATGAAAGAATTTAAAGATTACAAACCCGAAATAAATAAATGTTCAAAATGCGGTCTTTGCGAGAGCGTATGTCCGCTGTTTAAAATAAATCCGAATGATTGTGTTGCAAGTAAAGGCAAATTCCTCATGCTTGGCGGGGTTATAAACGGTGATTTAAAGTTTTCGCAAACAATAAACAAATATCTTGATATGTGTTTAAAATGCGGCAAGTGCAAGAGTTTTTGCCCGGGAGGGATTGATATTTGCGAAATTTTGGCTGCCGCAAAATATGAATATATGAAAAACAGATTATCGGGTAAAATAATAAATTTTTTGCAGAGCAGGCCGGTTTTTAACAGGATTATAAAGACGGGTGAAGTTTTAAGCGGTTTATTCAGACCAAAAAAAGGTTGTGCTGACACCTCATCTCCAGTCGTTGTGTATTTTAAAGGTTGTGTGAATAAGGTTTTTCCAAAGACAGATAAGGCACTTGCCCGATTGTTGAAACATCATCCGGTAAAAATTATAGAGCCGGATTTTGAATGCTGCGGGCTGCCGTTTATGACTGAAGGCAATCTTGAGCGGTTTATGCAGGTGTGTAAACATAATACTGAAGAATTGCGCAAATATAAATATGATTATTTAATAACGGATTGTGCAAGCTGCGCTGATACAATAGCCTCTTATCCAAAATATATGGAAAATGCAGGATTTTTGCTCAAAAACGGCATAAACTGGGGAGATTTTATAGCAGATGAGAATATGAAATTCAAATTTAAAAAACACCTCAAAGTTACTTTCCACAAACCTTGCCACCTTGAAAATGACGAGTTTTTTGAAAAAATAATGAATAATTGCGAAAATATAGAATATGTCAAAATGGAAGATTATGATGCCTGCTGCGGATTTGCAGGCAGTTTTGCTCTGAAAAATGCCGGTATATCCGCCGGATTGATATCACAAAAAGCGGAAAACATTGAAAAAACCGGAGCCGATTATGTAATAACAACCTGTCCGGCATGTATTATAGGTTTAAAACTCGGGTTAGCGGGTAAAAAAACAAAAGTTATAAGCCTTTTAGAATTTCTTGCAATGGCAGATAAGATAATCTAAATT
>CALUYV010000025.1 GCA_944325095.1 Candidatus Gastranaerophilales bacterium
GTTATAGTTATAAAAGAACGGGAAAACGAGCAATTAAACGGGCGCAAAGGTGCTGTTGTAAAAGTTCTGGGCTGCGGTCTGTGCGGCTCTGACATTGTTAAACTGCGGGAGCATCTGGCTAAATGTGGAACTGTTCTCGGGCACGAAATTGTTGCATCTATTGTTGATATTGATTCTGATACAAATTTTAAAACAGGAGATACCATTGTAACATCCCACCACATTCCATGCGGAAAATGCGAATACTGCAAAAACGGTAATGTTTCTATGTGCAGGCATTTTAAAGAAACCAACATAAAGCCGGGCGGGTTCAGCGAATATGTATTTGTTTCAGAAGAACATCTGAAAAATGTTGCTTATTTAAAACCTAAAAATTTATCCAATGCAGAAGCCGCTTTTTATGAACCTTTAGGCTGCTGTATTCGTGCGGTTAAACGAGCCGCATTAAGGCAAAATTCAACTGCTCTTGTTATCGGGCTTGGCTCTGTCGGAATTCTTATGGCACAGGCTCTAAAGGCTTTCGGGATGAAAGTTATCGGATGCGATTTGATTTCTTCCAGAGTAAAAACACTTAAAAATCTTGGGATAGAAGCCTTCAGCGTTCCTGATATGTGCGAAAGCATTAACGCCGACGGAGTTTTTATGACATCAGGTTCTGATAAGGCTATTGATACCGCTTTAAAATATGTAAAAGACGGCGGAAAAATTCTTGTATTTTCAAGCACTCCGAACAATCAAGGTTATCCGAATAACGAAATATATTATAGAGAATTAACTGTTCTCGGGAGTTACTCGCCATCACCTGCAGATTTGAAAGACTCTTTAAAACTTCTTGCCGATAAAGAAGTCAAAGTCAGCGGGCTGTCAACCGAATACCCATTGGAACAAATCCAGAAAGCAATAAACGATACCATTGATAACAAAATTATGAAAGCCTATATAAAAATCGGAGAATAATTAAATATTCCATTTATCATTTTTTTCTTCTTCTTCAGGAGCATCTACCCAGATTACGGTCACATCCGGCTGCTTGTAAAACGGATTGAACCAGTGGCTTTCTTCGGTAAAATCTACTATTGCATCATAATATGATATTTTTTTTGCAATTTTCTTTGTATAAAATAATAAATCTGTCATAAGTTTCCTAACTATCATAATAATATTATTTTTAGATATTACAGAGGGAAAATAATCGCCGTAAAGTTTCGATTTAACCGCCAAAACTTGCCTCGATGGACTACTCTTATTTCTAATTTCTAAAAATCACAATCTCTGATATTTTGAGTTGTAGGATTTAGGAGATAAATTATGAACGAAAATTTAAAAGGCACTAAAACAGAGCAAAATCTGATAAACGCTTTTGCAGGGGAAGCACAGGCAAGAAACAGGTACACCTACTATGCTAATGCCGCTAAAAAAGAAGGCTACGAACAAATCAGCGCAATATTTCTTGAAACAGCAGAAAATGAACTTGAACATGCCCGAATTTTTTACAGTTATATTATTCAAAATCCGCTGGCACATGTTGACAGTTTTTACCCGTTTGAACTCGGCACAACTGAAGAAAACCTGTCAAGCGCAATAGCAGGAGAAACAGAAGAATTTGAAGTTCTGTATAAAGAAGCAGAACAAACCGCACGGGAAGAAGGTTTTGAATCAATTGCAAACTCGTTTCATTATGTACGTATAGCAGAAGAACACCATGCCAAACGATATAAGCAACTTTATGAAACGGTTTGTAAAAATACGGTATTTGCAAAGGATTCAGAAACCACCTGGATATGCCGCAAGTGCGGATATGTCTGTAAAAACTCCGCAGCACCCGAATACTGCCCGAATTGCTTCCATCCGCAAAACTATTTTCAAGTTTTATGTGAAAAATACTAAAGCAGAATGATATTTTTAATGTACTTATTCTGAATATTATAATATAATAATAAGTATAATATGATTAAAAAGCGGAAAGTTATAATAACAGCATTGAGCATACTGGTAATTTCCTGCGGGCTGTACACGTGGGGAATTCCTGCTGTTGTAAATATTGAATCCCATAAATCAGATATCGAAAAACTTATATTTGAAAAAACTAAATACAAAGTAGATATAGGTACCCCAAAATTATCAATGGGAATGTTTCCTTCGGTATGGCTGGAATCCGATAAAGTCAAATTGCTTAATGATGACGGCTCTGCAGCAGGAACAATTGATTATCCGAAAATTAAAATAAAACTGCTTCCGTTGTTAAAAAAGAAAATTGAAGTCGCAAAATTTTCCGCACAAAAAGAAGAAATCCATCTGATTTTTACCAAAGATTCCAGATTTAAAATCGGACAATATCTGATTGAAATGCCAAAAAAGAAAGGTGACTTTGAACTTTCAAAAATGAATCTGGAATTAGGAGAATATAACATTTACCTTGATGATATAAAATACAATCAAAAAATTAAATACAGCGGCAAATATTTTAAAAACGGAAGATACATAGCAAATAAACAAGCACGATTTGCAACTGACAGCGTATTATCTGTAGGCGGAAAAGAATCCAGAATTATGGCAGACATTGATATTGATCTGCCGGTTAACAGACTCAGTGAAGATAAATTAAAAATAATAGCAAATATTGAAAATTTCGACATTGCTTCAATTTCTCATTATGTTAAGGTGCTTACAAAAGGGAAAATTACATCCACTGCCGGTCTGATTAATTTAAAAGCAAATACCGAAAATGATAAATTAGGGCATAAAAATATTTTAACTTCTTTAAATTTGAAAGATTTAAAAATCTGCGGCAAAGATGAAGTATCTCAAATTTCATATCCGGGAGTTTTGTCCGCCCAAATCAATTTCGGAACTATTGAAAACGGAATAAATTTTGAAAACACAACAATTGACGGCAAAAATATCCACGCAAAAATTGACGGGAAAATATTTAATCTGGGAAGCAAGGTTCTTTCATATAATCTAAAAATAAAAATGACTGATACCAGAACGGAAGATATTGTTGCACTGCTTCCATGGACAAAAGATTTACCAAAAGAATTTAATTTCTACAAATTAAAAAAATACAAATTTTACGGACTCGGCAACGGAGAATTATCCTTTGCCGGTCAGGGAATACGCCCGAAGGTTAACGGCAATATAAAAATTACAGACGGCTACCTTATACATCCGTTAGAAGGAGCCGATGCCAATGCTACCATTAACATGGATTTTAAGGGGCAGAAAATGTACATTGATGTTAATGTTCCGGCAACAAACAAACAGAATGTTGAAGTAAAAGGAATGGTAAAAATTGACGGTTCAAAATATTCCGAACTGAATATCAAAAGTACCGATGCCGTAGTTCTTGCTCCTGCTCAGGAAATCCTTAATCCTTTACACGAAATTTTAAACTTCCAGCTGGGGCCTGTTCCAATGATGAAAATCTCTGGAATCGGAAGTATTAATATGCGCTCAGCAGGCAAAAAAATTGATCCGCACCTTTGGGGGACAGTCAAATTTAAAGATGCGTCGGCTTCTTTTATAGAAATTCATAACCTTAACCTGTACAACGGATCCGGAGAAGTTAAATTTGATGATAAAAATGTAACTTTTAAAACTCATACCGCCGCAATAAATAACAAACCGGTAGAAATATACGGGGATTGTATTATTCTGGGAGATTTAAATGTATATGTAAAATCAAAAGGACAGGATGTTAAAAAACTCATAAAAACAATCCAAACTTCACCAATTCTTGTTGATGTACAAAAAGTAATCAAGCCGTTTACAAATCCATCCGGAGTTGCTGATGTGTTTCTGCATATATACGGAAAAGTTGATAAACAGGCAGAAGAAATTGTTTTTAACGAAGATTTATTTTCAAAAGGTACAATAACCCTTCACAATGCACAAACCACAATGCAGGATACCTTCCTTCCGTTTAAAAATATCAACGGGGTTGTAAATTTTGATAAATACGATTCGGATTATGATATAACCGGATTTGTCAGAAATTCCAAAGCGCATGTGTGGGGAACCGGCTCAAATTCCGAAATAGACCTAAAAGCCCAATCCGGCAAATTTAAACTTGCAGATATTTTTGACCTGCTTCATCCGGATCAGACACTTCCTTATAAAGATGAAATAGGAGAACTGTACGCAAGTTTTGAAGGAGGATACAAGGGAACTGCCGATGCCGATAATATTGATTACAATAAAATAAAAGTTAACGGAAAACTTCTTTCAAATATGTCCGGCTCAAACCCTATAAAACTCAACGGAGGAACCTTTAATATTAATAACAATATTTTAAAAACCTCCAGATTAAACGGCTATTTCCACGGAAATCCGTTTACTCTTACTCTTACAATGAAAGATCTTGATAAAGGTGATTTAAGTATTGCCGAAGCAGTTTTTAATTTCAAAAATTTCGATATCAGTTCAATAAATTCAATCAAAAATCAAATAAAACTGCCAAAAGAAACAGCAGCACTTGTTAACAATATCGAAAAAATAACAGGTAAAGTCGATATAACAGGAAAAATCAAAAATAATACAGTATTTGCAGATACTGTGTTAAATAATATTTCCTTTGTTTATAAGCCGTTTTCATCTTTAATCCATGTCCGCAACGGGCAAGCAAATATGAGAGGTGAAACTCTTTATCTTGATAAAATAACAAGCAGTGTAAGTTCAATGCCCGTATTTATCAACGGGAAATTGTCAAATATTTATTCGGACTCTCCTGATATTAATCTGGCAGTGAGCGCAAAATTGACACAAATATTCTTTGACAGATTTTTCAACTCAAAATCCGTCTATCCTATAAAAGCAAAAGGCAATATTAATTTATACACCAAATTATCAGGCTCCCTAAATGCCCTGAATGCCAAAACAAAATTGTCACTCGGAGAAAATGCTTCATTATACTATATGGGTGCAACAATTGCGGGTGCTCCGACAGGAACCTTCAACTCGGAAGAAATGACAACCAATCCTGTAGCCATACATTCTGATGTTACACTATACCCGAATAAAGTCAGAATAAAATCGCTAAAATATAATCAATCAATTACCTCTCAAAACAAAAAAGTTTCTACCCAGAATCTGTTGAATGCTTCAGGAGAAATTTCATTACTCGATAACAATCTTCTGGGATTTAAAAATTTCAAAGTAAAAACAGAACATCCGACAAATGCAAGAATATTTAATGTTTTGTTCAAAAAACCGACAATAAAACAGGGAGTATTTACAACGGATATTACACTGAACGGAACCTCAGCGGCTCCATACGCTTTGGGATATTTAAACATTAACAGTATTGATATTCCTGTTCTTGATTCCACTGTAAGAGATATTAATATTGATTTCAAAAAAGATTTTATAAACCTCACAACAAAAGCAGTTGTTTTAACAAATGATATCCTGATGAATGCCAAAATTGTCAACAGACCTGAAAAACCTGTAATCATAGATGATATCAATTTTATAATGGATGAATTGAATTTAAATGTTATAACACAGGCTCTGAGTGATATTGAAGTTGACAATACCCACAATAATCCGGTTCAATACACAAGCACCGAACTGCTGCCGGCTGACAGTATAATAATCAAAAATGCAACGATAAAAGCTGATAATATCCTGATTAAAAAAGCCGTTGCGACTGATTTTAATTCTCATTTTACCCTGAATGATAAACAGGTATTGGATATTGATAACTATAATTTTAAACTTGCAAATGGAACAGTAAGCGGCAATATAACTTATGATTTGAAAAATCTTAACGGAAAAGCCGCAATGCAGGTAAAAAATGCGGATGCACAAATTATCGGTGAAAATTTCTTTGATATGCCCGGACAAATGTACGGAGCAGTCACAGGAGATATGAGTGTTGCCTGCAGCGGAATCACCAGTGTGGATTGTGTAAAAACCCTATCAGGTGAAGGTTCATTTAATGTAAAAGACGGAAGAATGCCAAAACTAGGTTCTTTAGAATATCTTTTGAAAGCAGGAAACCTTATCACCGGCGGAGTTACAGGGCTTTCTATCAACGGAATTATTGATTTAATTACTCCGTTAAAAACAGGCAACTTTAAAAGTATCAGCGGAAACATACGCGTTAAAGACGGAATCGCAAACGATATAAACATATATTCAAGCGGAAAAGATTTGAATATGTATTTAACCGGCAGTTACGATATTGCAACACTTGTTGCGGATATGGAAGTTTACGGCAGTTTATCCAAAAATATCTCGACTCTTACAGGCAAAATTGCTAATACCTCTTTAAATACTCTGCTAAACACAATTCCGGGGATTAAAATTAATGAAATAACACCGAGTTCGACAAGTAATATTAACAAAATACCGAACTTCAATAAAAACAACACACTGCGGGTATTCAAAGCAGAAATATACGGTGATATCAACGGAAGTAATTATGTTAAAAGTTTCCGTTGGATTAAAGACTAATAATTAAATTAACCGAGATATTTTTGCAAAGACTCATGATTGAATACTTCAACACTATTTTGCGAATGGATAAATATCATACTTGTTATGAGTTCTTTTAAAGTATCAAAATCTGAAAATGACATTTTATTGCGCAAATCATCCATATTATTTGCCATAAATTCCATAATAATTGTTTTGTCATTGAATACAAGACTTGAAAAATAATCAAAAGACTCTTTGGAATTTATACTCTCAAGATAAATGATATCCGGATTTTGAAAACCGATAAACCTTGCGGCCTTATCCATATTAAATCCGACATTTTCATTCAATTCACATTGATTAACACCTTCAAGTTCGTATTTTGCAATACTTTCAAGTGTCATTATATTTTTATACTTTGATTTTGCGGCCTCCAGCAGCAATGAGTATATAATATGAGTTTTTCCGCTTAAAGACGACCCGCAGACAAGAATTATACCGGGCTTATCAAGCGACTGACGAACTTCAGCCAATCCGGACTTTGATGTGATAATCTTTTCCAGAGCCCTTGGCGGCTTGTAAATTTTCATAAAAATTCTCTCGCCCATAATAGTCGGAAAAGTAGAAACACTTGCCAGAACAATAATATTATCAACCCTGAAACAAACTTTTCCGAGCTGCGGCACCTCTGATACAGAAGGGTCAAGTTCCGATAAAACTTTTAACTTAGCAATGAACGAAGCCACTAACGCTGCTGGAATACAGCCTTTGTTATTCATTTCTCCGTGTTTTTTGAAATTCACACCAAGACCTTCATCTTCGCCCTGAAAGGTAACTTCGTGTATTCCTTCAATTATTGCCTGTTTCAATATCGCACGAATAATTTTCTGGATATGTTCGTCGCTCAAATCCTCTTTATGGAGTTCATCCTGCCAGTTGTAGCCGGAATTGCTCTCTGTCGAAATGTTCCCTACATTAACATCATTTTTATAGTAATCATCAATTGCCTTTAAAATGCTTTCTTCTGAGGATAAAACCGGATCAATTTCACATTCTGCCGTTTCCATAATTTTATCAATCGCAAACAAATCCCTCGGATCAGCCATAGCAACGGTTAATGTATTTTCTATCTTGAAAAGAGGTATAATTTTATATCTTCTTGCATCCGAAAAACTTATATATTTCAGACATTTTGAATCCAGTTCATAATCCTCAAGGTTTACATAAGGCGTATGAAGTTTCGATTCCAAAAACTTTATCAACTGTTCTTCGGTTAAAAAACCCGAATTAATTAATGCCTGACCGATATTTATATTCTGGGCATTAGCAATTTCTTCCGCTTGTTCAACTATTTCATATTGAACAAGTCCTTCTCTAACCAGATCATATTTTAATGTTTCAAGAGTTTTATTTGTTATGATATTCATACTAATTGCTTTCTGCTGCCAAATATTTTTGAACCGTCTTTACGACTTCATCAAGGTCAAAAGGTTTTGTAATGTATTCATCCGCACCTGTTTCTTCACCTATAAGTTTATCCTCTTCCTGAGATCTTGCAGTAACCATCAATATTGGAATATTCTTATACTTGGTATCAAATTTCAGCAATCTGCTGATTTTATAACCATTAATTCGCGGCATCATTACATCTAAAATTATTAAATCCGGAGAAATTTCACGGGCGAGTTTCAATCCGTCTTCCCCGTTATAAGCACAATAGCAGGCATAATTATAATTCTCTAAGACAAATTTCAAACTTTCAACAATATCCTGTTCATCATCTACTATAAGAATTTTTTTCATAACATCCCCTAATCTAAAAATATCTTTAACGACAGTATAGCATATAGCAATATTTGTTGTAAATCTTTTAACAATAATTTAATTTCCTCTTAATAAGTGATTTGATTTTCAATAAACTCCGCTATTATAAACTCATCATGTTAAACCGTTTTATACCATTGAAAAGGAATGTCATTTTATTACAATTACCTGTAATTTTACCAATGATTATTTTGTCAGGTTTCATTGCGTATTTTATTCACTCATTAGGATTAAAAAACTGGGATAAAACATTTTTGTCTATTATGTTTGTTATTTATATAATTATTTCTGCCAGAATATATCTGGAAAATAAAAATTTCATACAATTTTCAAATAACGAAATAATTGAATGTAAAAAGAATAAAAACGGAGTTAAAATTCTAAAAACATACAATGTTGACGCAATAAAAAGCATTGTATGCGACGATAAAAAAAAGAGAATTAAATTTTTATACCACAACTGTCCGGAAAAATATTTTCTGAAATTCAAATACACAAATTTGACGGGAGAAGAAATATATTTCAAAATAAAATCCGAATTATGCAGATATTATCCGGCAAAAACAGTTTCTATACGGGATGAATACATCGAATACTATCTCAAAAACAACACGGTGCCGGAATATATAAAATCAAAAGATTTTTCAGAACGATGCAGTGCTATTGTAATAATATTTTTGGAATTTATTTTAGCAATAATTCCGATAGGGCTAACCGTTTTGTCTGTTTTGTGGGCGGTATTCAGAATATGGATATACATTCGGATAGGAGTTATTGTTATATTAAACTTTTTCCACTAGTCCGCAGTTAATATATTCACGGGTCTTTACCCGTATTTCATTATCAATTTCAAATATTTCGTCAATATCGGGAGATAAAACGGCATTGTGGCCGGAAAGCATTTTTTCAACAATCTTATAAATATCACAGTAATTGATTTTTCCGTCAAGAAAAGCATACACGGCTTCTTCATTTGCGGCATTCATGCAAACAGGCGCACTGCCTCCGGTTTTACCTGCAGAATATGCCAATTTTAATGACGGAAATTTATTAAAATCAGGTTCTTCAAAATCAAGTCTTGCAATCTGCGCAAAACTGAAACTTTTTGACTTAATCCCTTCAAATCTTTCAGGATAAGTTATTGCATATTGAATAGGAATATGCATACTCGGAAGCCCCAATTGAGCAATCACACTGCCGTCTTTGTATTCAATTGCCGAATGCACAATACTTTGCGGATGGACAACAACCTCAATTTTATCATAATCCATACTGAATAAATGATGCGCCTCAATCACTTCAAGCCCCTTATTCATCAGTGTTGCAGAATCCACGGTGATTTTTCTTCCCATATTCCAGCGGGGATGAGTTAGAACATCAGAAATTGATGCATCTTGCATTTCTCCTGTTGTTTTATGCAAAAACGGCCCGCCGCTTGCCGTTATAATAAGTTTTTCGACCTGCGCTATATTTTTTATACACTGATGAATAGCGCAATGCTCGCTGTCAACAGGAATTATATCGACATTATTCTCTTTTGCCTTCCGCATAACAATATCGCCTGCCATAACAAGAGTTTCTTTGTTAGCAAGGGCAACGGGTATTTTGTTTTCAATAGCTTTAAGTGTCGGTTTTAGACCGATTTTTCCGGAAACAGCAACAAGAATAATATCATTCTCTTTATTCGAGCAAATTTCTTCTAAACCTTCTTCTCCATACAGAGTTTTAATACCAGGAATTTCTAATTTAGCGGATGCATCACTCAAACAAATATATTCGGGTCTGAATTTCTTTGCCTGCTCTTCCAGTAATTTTGTATTATGTCCGCAGGCAAGCGCAACGACTTCAAATTTGTCAGATAACTTTTCTATAACTTCAAGAGCCTGTGTTCCGATTGAACCGGTTGACCCGAGTATGCTTATTTTTCTCTTCCTGGATTCCATAATTATATTATATTACAAAAGTTCTTTTTGTATTGTTTTACCCGAAACAGATTCCGAACTGACCGGTATTGCAAAATGGAAACTGGAGCCTTTATTTTCTTCACTGTCGCACCAGATTTTCCCGTTATGAGCCTCTATCAACTGTTTTGCAATCGGAAGCCCAAGACCCGTGCCGCCGACTTTGCGGTAAAGAGAACTTTCTATTTGAGTAAATTTATCAAACGCTTTTAATAAATTTTCTTCTTTTATCCCTATACCTTCATCTATAACGCTCACAACAACATAATTTCCGTTAAGCGTATCGAGATAATCCCTAAAATACGGATTTTTATCAATATCTGCAGCATTTTTCAATTCGGATTTTATTGTTATATTTTTGCCGTTCGGAGTGAATTTTATTGCATTCGACACAAGATTTGTAAGAACCTGCCCGAGCCTCTGGGAATCGGCATAAACCTCAGGCAGTTGAGCCTGCTCCTGTGTTGTTAAAATTATATTATGCTCTTTTGCAACACAATCAAAATTGGCTCTGACAGTTTCAATCACAGAATGCATATCCATCGGTTTATATTTAAAATCCATTTTACCGGCTTCAATTTTATTTATATCTAAAATATCATTAATAATATTTGTAAGGTTTTCCACATTCCGCTTTGCCATATTTACAAACTTCACCGCATTTTCCGTTAAATCTCCACACCTGCCGCTTGAGAGAATACTAAGTGCATTTTTTATAGGAGTGAGCGGTGTTCTTAATTCATGAGAAACTATAGAGATAAAGTCCGATTTAACCCGTTCGAGTTTTTCGAGTTTTTCATTTTTGCTGATTATTTCATTATACAAACCGGCACTTTTTAAAGGCAGAGAAACCTGCTGGACTATTGTTTGAAAATAACTCGCATCATCCGTTGTAAATGATTTTTCTTTAAAAATTTCTATACAGCCGAAAAAATTATCCCCTAAATCAATCGGAGCAAACATATTATCATATTCAAATATATCAAAAGTAAATTTATTCATTGGATTTTTGATATATTTAACAACTTTCAAATTTTTATCATCAATTTCAAACGGAATATCACCATCCTTAAACAGTGATTTATAATTCAATACAGACCTGAGTTTTAGAGCATTAGCCAATTCTTCCGATATATCGTAAAGCGAATTTATAATAAGCACAGGTTCATTTTCAAAACCGAAAGATATTGTACAGGTTAAATCGTAGCTTAAAGATTTATCAAGACCTTCCAGCATATAATTTATCAACTTTTTAACATCAAGAGTCCCTGCAAATTGCGAACTCGTATTATACAAAACATTTAATTTATATAAACTATCCGCTAATTCTTTATTTTTCTCGGTTATAAT
Organism: Candidatus Gastranaerophilales bacterium; assembly: GCA_944325095.1. Lineage (GTDB taxonomy): Bacteria > Cyanobacteriota > Vampirovibrionia > Gastranaerophilales > Gastranaerophilaceae > Zag111. The sequence goes on from CALUYV010000025.1 coordinate 11,556, forward strand.
ATCTGATTTTTCTTTATTTTTTATATGTGAATTGATTACAGAAATAATTAATTCATCGGAAAATGCGCCGGAAATAAATCCGTTGCATAATCTGGACAGTTCAATATCGCATTGATTTTCTTCATCCATTAACAATAATATCTGTACATTTTCAATTTTATTTTTAATTTTCTTGATTGTAAGCACGGAATTTATTGAAGTTATGCTATTGTCAACAATTATGACATCAACAGCTGCATTCTCAAGAAAATCATATAAAGAAACCGTATCAGAACATACTTTATAATGATATTCGTAAACCTCAAAAAGTTTTTTATAACGGGAATGAATCAAATCATTTTCCGTAATCAACAATATATTTCCCATATCATTATTTTATTCCGAGTAAAAAAAAATGCAAATAAGTTACAATTAAGAACAGTATTTGAGGAGTTGTCAAGTCCGTATTTTTACTTAAAGGGAAATGCGGACTTTTCTTTTTTTTAAAAACCTATATACTAATTATGTAATCGGTTAAGACTCACACCCGTAGATGGTCAAGTTGTTTGCCGAATCCGGAGAAGGAGAGGTTATTTGTTTTATGGGATATCTTCATTGCTGCGGGAGTTTGCACAAAACCCGCACCTTTATGCTTGCACCTGCCGAAAATTTTACGATTTGCGAATTGGATATTTTGCAGCAGTGTCCGGTGTGCGGACATTATGTAGTTCAATTAACAAGAATTGATAAAAATAATAATATTTCAACAATAAGACATTCAAACAGCAAAGCAAGAAAATTCTTCGAAAAAATTAAATCAAAAATTCTTTACGAAGAAAAGTTTTATGATTATTCAAAAAATTATCACACCTCCTTTTATTTAAACTATAACGAATACGGAGTAAAAAAGAGATGTTATTCAAACATTTCGAATTTAAAACTCGGTAAAATTTAGAACCAATATACTTCCCCTATTATCTTCACTCAGACATTGAATGCTGATAACACCCGGGGGGATTTTACTTTTACTGCAAATTCACATCCCCCCTTTTTATTAAAAACGGAAATATTATTAAAAATACACCACATAATTATTGTAAGATAAATAAGGAATTTTGAGAATAGAGGTTCTATAAATGAAGCTATCCCCTACAAAACATAAAATCTTGACCCTTGTGGCTCAAGGCTATACGGATAAAGAAATAGCATACAAGTTAAGAATTTCAATCAGAACAGTTCAGACGCATCTTTCGGTCATTATAGCAAAATTAAATGCACGCAACCGCACCAATGCGGTAGTTCTGTATTTATATTCAAATCCGAACTGGAAAATAATATGAGGTAAAAATGGTAAAGCGCATAATTTTACACTGGAGTGCCGGAAGGTATTTCCCGACTATTTTTGAAAAAAATTATTATCACTATTTGATTGATGTTGAAGGGAAAATTTATAACGGCAAATTTACACCTGAAGACAACAACAGTTGTACAGACGGCAAATATGCGGCGCATACAGGAGGAGGAAATACAGGTTCAATCGGAGTCTGTATGTGCGGAATGTACGGATATAAATCACCGGAAAAATGCGGGGATTTTCCGATTTCCGCAATTCAATTTGAAGCCTGTATGAAATTCACGGCTGAACTATGTAAAAAATATAATCTGCCTGTATCTCCAGACACGGTACTTACTCATTATGAATTTGGACAGGCAAATCCTAAATCAACCAGTGCGGGGAAAATAGATATTACATACATCCCGCCATATCCGTGGGTTTGCAAAAACGATGCAGGGAGTTTTATCCGTTCGAAAGTCCGGTGGTACAAAGAAAAAATATAAGAGGTATTTAGTATGGAAGTAAATTATTTCGATTTATCCGGCGGGATAAATCAGGCAACAACAAAAGTTGAAATGGGCTTAAATCCGAAAAAAATATGCTGGTCTGATTCTAAAAATATTGAAATTCATGAAAACAAAGGCATAAGAAAACAAAAAGGCAATTCACTTATTGCGACTCTGCCGGTAAGCGAAAAAATTATAGCAATGAGTGAATTGGAATCTGACAATTTGTTTAAACTTGTAATCGTCACAGAATCCGGCAAATTATACATCTATTCGGATATTAACGGACAAATCAAAACTCTCAACAAAACACTCACAGGTGAAAAAGTTGTTTTTGCACAATTTTTACGGGGGATTCTTGTTGCTACAAATTCGGATGAAATGTTCTATATTAAAGACAACTCCAATTATGATATTGTTTCCTGCAACCTCAAAGACAGTGCAAATAATACTGTTTATCCGGATTGTATAACAATTTATAAAGGCAGAGTTTGGTGCAGCAAAGGCTCGACCATATATTATTCTGCGCTGGGAAGTTACAACGACTTTAAAACAGAAAATGACGCCGGCTATATCAGCGATTTTCACACTGATACTTCTGATATTATAACAATGCACACTTACAAAGATTACCTTGCGGTTTATAAAAAAGAACGGGTTTATCTTTTATCCGGAACAACTCCGGCAGATTTTGCAATCACTTTATTTGCAGACAAAGGAACCGAAGCTGCAAATTCCATTGTAAATGTTGATAACAAACAATACTTTCTAAGTAACGGAATATATGCCTTAGAACAGGTCGGAGAATTAAATCAAATCCGGCTCGGTTCCGAAATTTCATCAAATATCAAAGAAGAATTCAACAAATTTGACAAAACAAGAATAGGCAATACAACCGTTCTGCATTATCCTGAGGCAAATCAGATGTGGTTTTTCTTCCCGTATCTGGATGATGATTATTATCACACAATATGGATAAACGATTATGTCAACAAGGCATGGTTTAAACGGGTGCTCCCGCAGGACATTACCTCTGCCTGTTTATTTCATTCAAATATTATTACAGCAGACGACAGCGGTAAAATTTACCGTGAAAACTATGGAACAACCTTCAACGGAACAGGAATTGATTTCATGTGGAAATCCCCGTTTCTAGCTCTGGGAGAAGTTTTAACACGAAAAATAATAGAAGAATTTTATTTTCTGCTGGATGACAGTCAGGACAACAAATTTAATGTTTCAATATACAAAGATTACGACAGCGAATATAAAGACGGAACAGAACTAATATATTCACAGCATTTAAGCCATTTTCTCTGGGCGGATGACAATTCTCCCGACACTCCTCAATACTGCTGGAATGACGGAGAAAGCGACATGCCTGTCTGGGCCGTCGGTTCAAATTCCATAGAAAGAGCGGAAATAGACGGAAGTAATTATTCAATACAAATATGCATTGAAGGAAACGATATTGCCGATAACTGCGCAATTATAGGTCTGCAGTTCAAAGAAATATATACGGAACAATAAAACTCACCACTCAAAAATATAGTTAGCACAAAAAGGAAAGGAAAAACGAAATGTCAGAAACAACACCAACTACAACGACAAGTTCTTATTCAACAACTTATTCAACCTTTATTCCGGAAATCTGGAGCCAAAAATTAAACCAGATGCTTGAAAAAAATTGTGTAATGCTGCAATGCGTAAACAGAAACTGGGAAGGTGACATTAAAAATCAAGGGGACACCGTTAAAATTATCACTCCTGCAGAAGTATCCGTTTCGACACTGACAACGGACACTATCACATATAGTTCACTAACTCCGACTTCTAAAGATTTGGTTATTGATCAAAGAAAGTTCTTTGCATTTAAAATTGATGATGTTGCAAAAGTTCAAAGCAACACAAATATTATGGAAGCCCACCTGAATAATGCAACAAAAGCAATTGAAGAAGTACAGGATTCTTATTTACTCGGACTGCATACCGATGTTCCGGAAGCAAACATTGTCGGAAGCGAATCAAGCCCTATTACTTTAAGTAAAACCACAATATATGAAAATTTTGTCAAACTTGCACTTGCATTAAAAAATGCTAATGCAATACATGCCGGAACCCGTCCATGGGTTGTAATTAATCCTGATATAGAAGCCTACCTTCTTCAAAGCACCGAATTTATATCTGCATACAAAGTAGCAGATGAAACATTAAGAGAAGGTTCTATCGGAAGAATTGCGGGAATGGATGTACTCGTAAGCACAAATTTAGCCGATGTAAGCAGCAAATACTATGTACTTGCGGGAACAAACGAAGCCATAACTTTTGCGTCACAACTTGCTAAAATTGAAAGTTTAAGAGATAAAGACAGTTTTTCAGACCTTGTCCGGGGTTTGTATCTGTACGGCGCAAAAACAGTACAGCCGAACGCACTTGCAAAAATGATTATCACTGCTGCATAAATTGCGAAAGGGATAAATAAATGTTTTCAAATATAAAAAATCAAATAAAAGAACTTGCAAAAAATGCGGTATTTGTTGCGGAAAAAGAATTAGGTTCAGGCAAAGGCCAGCAGAAGAAAACCCTTGCAATTAAATATATCGTAGATCATCTGCCTTTTTCTAACCTCATAAAAAATATAATTTCAATACTTTTATCCAGTTTTATAGATGATGTTGTTGAAATTGCCGTAACCTATATGAAATCTTTTAAAAGTTCGGAGGGAGAATAAAATTTATGGAAAATCAAATAAATAACAATATTTCATCACCTGCCTTAAATCCGCAAGGTAACGGAGGACAAATTTACAAAGATGTTTTCTACCAACTGGAGCAATCCATCGGTGCAGATGTACAGAATGTAAATAATCTTGTGCAAAAAGGTATAATTACACAAAAACAAGGACAATATCTGTTGGCTCAATTAGCCGGAAAAGCACAACAAATTAACGAGTACAAGAACAATTTACAATCAATGACAAATGCACCGGCACAAACTGCTGCAACAACATCTATGCCTCAATTTGCAGAAACAAATCAAATAGAAATGTTCAACAAACTTCGTCCAGGCTTCTTTGATGAAGAAGGAAGAGGAGATTTGCGAAACTATCTTAACGGTTACCGTATGGATAAAGATGAAATGCTTCGAATAGCAGCTCTTGTGGAAGGGTTGGAAGATTCCGCAGTGAACAGATATTTGAAGAAATCTGCTTACGATAAATCATTGAATGCCGAGAACGAAATTGCTAAAAGGAAATTAACTGCTTATGCACAAAATTCTCCGACAAACAGCAAAAACAACAGGATTTTTACCCGTGAGGAGATTGGCAGAATGAGTGGTGACGAATTTGCCCGTAATGAAAAACTTATAATGGATCAGGTAAAACAAGGTCTGCTTAAGTAATTCGGACAAATTCATATTAAGTTCGGACAGGATTTCCTGTCCGGACTTTTCTAAGGAGGATTTATGAATTATTTGGATATTATTAACAAATGCCTGTATGAAATGAATTATAAACAGGTCAACGATATTGCGGAACTTACAAAAACCGAACACAAAAGACTTCTTTCCGCAATAAATACAGTAAATAAAGAAGTCTGTAATATAGAAAACTGGAACTTTCTGTTAAAAAGACACACGGCAGAATTGCCGGAAGAAACCGGAGAAATTGATATTCCGGTCAACGGGAAAATTCTGCATATATTTATTGACGGAGAAGAATATTCTTTTTGCGAAAACTTAAAGCCTTTTCTTACCGTCAACAACCGTAATTTACATAAATATTCCATATTAAATGATAAATTGCTGTTTAAACCTTTCAAAGAGAATAAACAACTTGATATCATCTACTATACAAAAAATTGTGTAATAGATGAAAACAATCAGGAAAAAGAAGATTTTGAAAATGCAGCCGACAAATCCTTAATCCCTATGCCGTTTGCCGAGCAGGTGCTTGTTTATGGAGCATGCCTGAGAGTAAAAGGGAATCCGCAGTATTTTAAATTTTCATACTGGCTCAGCATGTACAAAGAAGCACTGCTTAATCTGAAATCCAAAACTTCAATATCCGCACAAAATTCACCGGAAATAAACCTTCTCAGGGGATAAAGGCAAAAAAAACAGGAAGTCCTTTTCATTCCCCCCTGTTAAGATTTACACTAGCCGAAATATAAATAGCATGTTTATTATACAAATTTTTTGACAAAAATACAAATTTTAATAAGAAATGTAACGGAATGGAACAACTGACACAACAACAAAAAAAATTCGTAAGTGAATATATAAGAACTCTCAACGGAGAAAATGCCGCAAAAACAGCCGGCTACAAAGTCAAAAACCTCAAACTTTTTGCTGACGATTTATTAAAAAAAGATTTAATAATAAAAGAGATAAAACGACAGTTAAAATTACAGATTTCCGCACTGAATGTACAAAAAGGGTATGTTGTCCAAAAATTACTTCAAATTGCGGAATTTTCACTTGAAGAAGAGGAAATAACAGACAAAGACGGCAATTACACCGGCAAAGTAAAATTACGTGATTCTACCGCCGGATTGAGGGCTCTTGATGCATTGTGTAAATATCTCGGGTTTCCGGAAACACAAGGCGAAAACGGACACGAGTTCAAAATTGTCACAATTGCAAATTTAGACGAAGAAAAAATTTAAGGAAATAAAAAATGAAAACAGATAAAGAAACAGAAAAAATATTATTAAATTTAGACAACAGTGAATACGACAAACTGATGAACCTGAAAATAGAACAGGAATTTAAAAACGAGTTAGTCCTCAATAAAAACAAGGAAGAAAAATACATAGAGAATATAAAAGACATCCCGGAAGGCAAACTTTTTTCTAAGTTTACGGTTTTTGAAGTAATCAACAAAACCTGCAGAACAAAAAGTTATATAAACGGAATTCAAGCAGAAGGCCGGCTTGGCACCGATACCCTCAGCAGAAATAAACTGCTCGCCGGAGAAATTTCATCTTTTGTATGCGGCGATAATTATATAAAATTTATTAAATGCAAAATTTAGCACTATGTGTAAATTTCTCAGAATCGAATCTTTTAGTGAATTTAAAAAAAATAAATACTACAGTGAATATATTATTTCGGCCGGAAAAATTTACCGGAAATATTCAAAATACCTATTTGATGATTTTTATCCTTACAAAAACTGCGGAATTGAAACCTTTATCAAAAACCGCAGCCCATATTTCTGGATAATCTTAAATTCGGATGACAGGTTCATGGGATTTGTATATCTTGACAACTTCACAGGAAACTATAACAAATTATTCAGTGCGGAAGTTTCCGTTTGTTTTGACAGATGTGCATGGGGAATTTTTGTCCGCTACTGCGCAAAATTCTTTTTCAAAATGTGTTTTGACATTTTCGGTTTCTACAAACTGAAAGCGCAAATTTATCCGCAAAACATATATGTAAGAAAACTTTTGAAAGACTGCGGATTTGAATACGATACAACCGTGCATGCAGAAACATTAAGGCTTGGAAAGATTCAGGACATTGAAATTTACTCTCTGTACAGAAAATATTATTACAAAAACAACGAGGTGATATATGGAAAATAAAAAACACTACATAAATGAAGCTTATCTGCTTGAATATGTCGTAAACAAATACGAAAATTGCGAAACAGCACGTTCTTCACAACTTTCTGACAACAGACTCATAAAATATGCAATATACAATTCGACCATCCCCAAAATTAATGCCTGGGATTGTAATGTGCAGCTGCCTGATATATATGAACTTGCACAAACCTTAAAATCCCATATTGTACAAAACCTGTATTCTCATCCTGACGGAATGTTTGATGTAGAAGGAACGGATGATATCACAAGAAAATATGCAGCACGGCAAAAAGCAATGCTGGTAAATACTTTTGAATCCATGAAAATAGAAGATATTATGGAACGGATAATTGATTCTGTTGTCGAAACAGGAGAAGTTACACTGTTTGTAGGCTGGGAAAATCGTATCAAAAAAATCCGCCGCCTTTTGACACCGGAAGATCAAGCCGAATTGGGAATAAGAGAAAATTTTATTATTGAAGACAAAGTTATTTATGACAATGCAAAAGTCAAATTTATAAATTACGAAGATTTTGTATTTGATTCTACAGACAGCGAAAATTGGGATTCCTGTACGAAGATTTACAGGACTTACTTATCACTTGATGAAATCAAATCAAATCTTTCAAACAATTACTTAAATGCGGAAAAACTGGCAATTTTGAAAGGAGTGGTGGCAAAAAGAAACAGTAAAGAACGAAACAAAAACGAATCCGGAAATAATAAAATCGAAATTCTGGAATACTGGGGAAATATTGAATTACCGGATGGAGAGGTATTAAAAAATAAACTGCTTGTTGTGGCAGGCAGAAGTATTATAATCCGATTTGAGGATAATCCGTTCGTAATAAATCCCTTTATCCACGCAAATATTATTGAATGCCCGTCAACAGGAAGAGGAATATCTCCGCTGAGAGTTGCTCTTATCCTGAATAATATTTCATCTACAATACTGAACAAGCAGCTTGATGCACTGTCATTAATGATGAATCCGCCGTATCTGGCACCGAAAGGATGCTTTCGCGGAGAGCAGATAATCAAACCCGGAAAAATCGTAGAATACGATGCATCCTTAATGACAAGCCCGCCTATTACAATTTCCTTTGATAAAGCAATGCAGGGCTGGGATTTTCTCAATTATTTCAAAAACACACAGGAAAGTGCCACCGGCATTTTCAAAAATATGTCAGGGAATATTCAAACAGCAGAAAGAACCGCAACAGAAATAAACTATTCGGTTAACGGTCAGGAAGCGCGTTTAAATATGATACTGGAAGCGATAAACCGCAAAGTTATTGTTCCGATGGTTGAAAAAACCGCAGAAATAATTTCAAACTTCAAACTCGGAAAAGAATTTATTTTAACAAAGCATAACGGAATTGAAACCGTTATTGAAATAGATGACACTATTCGAAAATCCAACTATGTATATCGTTACGGTGACAGAAAAGCGACATTTGAAAGAAAAGCCCGCTTGAAAGAACTCTTCGGTGTAATTCAGGCTTTTGCAAAAGTAGATGAAATAGCAAAACAAATTGACTGGATAGAATGCTTCAAATTTGTAATCGAACAGTACGGAGTTGAAAACACAAACCACTTTTTAAAAACAGACAACAATAACAGCACGAATGAAAATTTAGTTGAACAATAACACTATGAAATACAAACTACTTGATGCACAGAGAAAATTTCTGGAAATTCCCCACGATTATTCTCTGGATGTTGCGGTATATCTGGGAGGGTACGGCTCCGGCAAAACTTTTGCCGGAGCTTTGCTCGGGATATTATTATCGTTAAAATTTCCCGGAATTTGCGGGCTGGTTGGAGCACAAACATACACTCTTGTCAGAGATACGACTCTTAAAACATATTTTGAACATCTGGAGAGCATGGGATTTGTCGATAAAATAGATTACAAATGGATAAGCGCAGAGCAAAAACTCGTTTTTTATAACGGCTCTGAAATACTTTTCAGACATTTTGACGAACCTAACAAATTAAAATCTTTAAACCTCGGATTCGTTGAAATTGAAGAAATGTCAGATATCCCGTACGAAACCTTCAAAGTTCTGCTTGCAAGAATGCGCCAGAAAATAAAACCCGAGTGGAAAAATTTTACTTACAGAATTTTCGGACACACAAATCCCGAAATGGAAAAAGGCTGGCTGTATCAAACTTTTTTAAAAAATCCGCCCGTAAATTACAGGCTTATTTCTGCACCTACAACCCAGAACATTTATCTGCCAAAAGGTTTCTGTGATGAATTAAAACAACTTTATGACAAAAGTTATTATGATATGTTTGTCCTCGGAAAACCCGGAGATTACAGTTCTAATCTTGTTGTTAAAGACTTTACGGACGAAAATGTCAAAGACATTTTTTATCAGCCGGATTTGGATTTGCATATTTCATGCGACTTTAATGTTGATCCGATGGCATGGGTGCTTGCACATAAAACAGAAGATAAAGTGTTCTATTTTGATGAATGCGTATTGGAAAATACAACAACCGCAAAAACCTGTGATGAGTTTTGCTCAAGATACCCGAACCATAAAGGGAAAATAATAATCAACGGAGATGCTTCAGGTGATAACAGAAGCTGCACAAGTGAATATACGAATTATGTAATAATAAAGAAAAAACTCGCCTCATACGGCTATGATGCCGAAATAAAAATAAAAGGATTTAACCCGCCGATAAAAAACAGAATCGCCGCATTTAATGCAAAAGTAAAAAATGCAAACGGAGATATTTGCCTGTATGTATCGCCAAAATGTGAAAAACTTCTGTATAATATCTACAATCTGCGATATCAGGAAGGTTCTTCAAGAATAGATATCCCGACATATACGCAAATTAAACAGATGAAAGAATTAAAATTTTTATCTCATCCGTTTGATGCCGCATCATACCTTGTAGATTTTTACTGGCCGATAGTTTTATAAAAGAGATGTTATTTTATGGACAAAATCATATATTATGCACCTGTTATACTTATAGTTCTGGTTTTTCTGATTAATGAAAGACTTGTTGTGACACCGGAACAACTTGAGAAAAAACACAGGGAAATTTTAAAAGATATAGAAAACCGCTTTACTACTTTAAAAAGTTTTGAAGATTTAAAATCACAATTTACGGATATGAAAGATAAAATCGACAAAATTTATGACTGTTTGATATTAAAATAAGGAGGCTATCCCCTTACAATTCGTTCAATTCTTAGCCCCTGAAACGAGTTCAGGGTAACAGAAATAGAAAATCCAACCGGAGTGACGATTCTTTTTCATTTTTGTCATTCCGGGCTGCGACCCGGAATCTCATAGTTGGTTGGATTGTGAAAATTTTTGTCCTCTCTCCCGATGGGGAGAGAGTTAGAGTGAGGGGTCGATATATTGTCACTCTGAACTTTACAAAGCGAACCGCCGC
>CALUYV010000026.1 GCA_944325095.1 Candidatus Gastranaerophilales bacterium
GCGACTGTTTTAGGTTGAAATTCGCCAAGTTGATTTTCTCTTCTAAACTCCAGTAATGCTTGCTGTGCTTCTTTCTGTGTTGTTTTTCCGCTTTTTACCTCTTTGTCCAGTTTGGTCATAAGTGCCGAATACTGAACCATTGGGTTGTTTTTCACTTCTCCACTCATTGTAGTGTCCTTTCTTTATTTATACTGTGCATTGTTATTCTATAGATTTATAAACGTATTTTTAGTTTAAAAATTGCCTAATTTTTGCATATTTTATATATGGATTTTATATACATATCCCATAAAACGTTAATACCATTAGATTTCAGGCAGTTTTTCGGAGTATTAATTTTTGTTAAGAGGGCTTGCCTCTTGGAGAAATTAAATTAACCATTTTTTCTCTTTCTACAAATTTGGTGTAATAATCTTTTGTATTGTCTTCGTCAATTTTGGGTTTAAACTTTAATTTTTTAAGGTTAAAATTTGTAAAAATATCTGAAATAGTTGGTATGTAAGGGATTTGGCAGTTTACATTTATTTACAATATTTTTTATTTAAACTATGCAGGATACTTCTTTGTCATTCCGGGCTGCGACCCGGAATCGCATAATAGAACGAATTAAGAGGGACGGAACATGTTTTATTAATACCCTCTCGACTCGCAGGGGACTCCGGCTCGGAGGCCGGAGTGACGCTCAATGAGTCTTACGGGCTACTCCCCATCCCAGAATTTCCCAAGCCAGATAAAAAAGTTCCCTTTAAAGGGAACTTTTTTTCGTCAAAAATATTATTTTTAATTAGTTTTTCTTTAAAAATTCAGGGACATCAAGTGTCATAGCAGGAATTTTCGGGAAACCGATATTTGTGCTGCTATTTGATGTTGAACTTGAAATTCCGGAGCCTGCCGGAGTTGTTTTTCCCTGGAAATATTCAGCAGCTGATAATTGCGGAGTAGTCAGAGAAACCTGTGATTTTCCTGAAAATCCGGTTGCAATTACGGTGATTTGAATTTCATTTTGGAAGGCTTCATTTATTGCGGTACCGATAATTACATCAGCATCTTCATTTACAACATTGTTAATGATGTTTGTTGCATCATTTATTTCATACAATGTCATATTTGAACTTCCTGTGATATTAACAATAATACCTCTTGCACCGTCAATTGAAGATTCAAGTAACTGTGAATTGATAGCCATTTCTGCCGCTTTGATTGCTCTGCCTTCACCCTGTGCACGACCGATACCCATCAATGCTGTTCCAGAGTCTTTTACTACTTTTCTAACATCTGCAAAGTCAATATTTATCATACCCGGAATCGTGATAATATCCGAAATACCCTGAATACCTCTGTAAAGGACTTCATCTGTTACACAGAAGGCCTCTCTGATGCCTATCTGGCGTTCTACAACCTGAAGAAGTTTATCATTCGGAACAACAAGAATTGCATCAACATATTTTTTCAATTTTTCAATTCCGGCTTCAGCCTGAGCCATTCTTTTTTTGCCTTCCCAGCTGAAAGGTTTTGTAACAAAGGCTATTGTTAAAATACCTAAATCTTTTGCAATCTGAGCAACGACAGGAGCTGCACCTGTACCTGTTCCTCCGCCCATTCCGGCTGTAACAAAGACCATATCCGCACCGTCAAGTGCTTTCATTATATCATCTTTGTTTTCAATAGCGGCTTTTTCTCCTGTTATCGGATCTCCGCCTGCTCCCAAACCTTTGGTTGTTGTAGAACCTAACTGGATTTTATTTTGTACATTGCTGTATGTCAGAACTTGCAAATCCGTATTCATAAGCCAGAATTCAACTCCTGCGAGTTTTGCTTTAATCATACGATTTACGGCATTTCCGCCGCCGCCTCCGACACCTACAACTTTAATACGTGTTGGATTTATATGTGAAATGTGATTGTTGTCATAACTTGATGATACGATATTTTCCATTATACCTCCTATGATATTATGCTATAACTACATTATATACAAAAAAACAAACATTACACATATTTGAATTTTTTGTAATATATGCATTAAAGCGGGAGTGTATAACGGTAAAATAATTTACGCGTTTACATCCAGTTTTTTACCTTGATGCTGTGTTTTATAAGCCATTGCCTGCATTTTTATTCTGCTTGCCTGATTTGCAACCCTGAAATCCTGACTCGAAGGATCCGATGGGGCAAGGGCCGCTCTTATTACAGTGCTGGCGTGATCAATTGTATTTTGTGGATTTCTTTTATCTAAAACCGGCATTGCAATAGGCACGTGACCTGCTACAGGAATACCGTCAGAATTTTTTTCTATGGTTATCGCTCCGGCAAAACTCCCTCCGGCTGTTTTGTGCGCCATTTCGTGAGCATAAATATGATTATAATTTTTTGTTATTAAACTCTGTTTTGCTATTGCGTCCATACTACACACTCCTGCTATGATTGTAGCAGATTATAAATAGAATGTCAATTATGGTATATACTTTCTGCATAAGTTTTGTAATATTTTGCAACTATTTATTCCTTTGAAAATATCCGGCAAGTTCTTTATGCGGAATAATTTTTGAAATAGGTCTGCCATGAGGACAGGTATAAGGCATTTTTGTTGTCCGCCATTTTTTTATTATTTCCTGCATTTGCCATATAGAAAGTTTTGTATTTGCTTTGACTGAAGCTTTGCAGGCAGTTGTAATTAAAATTTTCTCTTCAAGGTTATTTATATCGCCTTCAATGTTTTGCAAAATATCTGCAATAATATCTTTCGGATTTACATTTGCAAGAATTTGCGGGATTTTTCTGAATATAATACTATTGTTTTCCAGTATCTCTATCCCGTAGCCAAAATGTTCAAATTTATCTAAATTATCTTTTATAATTTCAATTTCACTTGAAGAAAGCGGTATAACATCTGAAATAAACAGCATCTGGGATATTACTTTGCTTTCGCTTTTTAGTTTTTCATAAATATATCTTTCTTCCGCAATATGCTGATCTACTATTTCAAGTCCTTCTTCCGTATCAATTAATATATATGTATCGTGATATTGCCCTATTATGTTGTCCTGAATTGCAGGTTCTTGTGTTTGCTGCTGTTCGGCAAATATTTTTTCCTGATTTATAAAAGTTTTTGGAGAGGATGAATGGATAGGAAAAATGTTGTTTTTTTCTTCCGGAACATAAATTGTATCAGCCTCTCTGTCTATTATTACTTTATCAGAAGAAGGCATCAAGTCAGGATTTTCAGACCGATAAGAAAACAGTGATACCGGCTGGGATTCGGTATTATTCTGATAAAAAGTATCAGACTGTTTTTCTTTATAATTTGACAATCCGGCTTCTATTGCCGTGTATATAAAATTGAAAATCTGATTCGGATTTTTATAACGGACTTCTTTTTTGGTCGGATGAACATTCACATCTACATCGTGCGGCGGGATTTCAAGATTAAGAACAACAAACGGATATTTGTTATTTGCTGTCAAATGTTTATATGCCGTATCAATTGCTTTTTGGAATACAGGACACTTTACTGTTCGTGAATTTATATAAATATGATAGTTTTTTTTGCTTGAGCGGGTGTAATCCGGAGTACTTACAAAACCGCTGATTTTCAGTCCTGAAAGTTTATCTGTTTTAAGAACTTCTTTCAAGTTGTTTGCAACATCTTGAGAAAAAACCTCTTTAATGCACTGGGAAAGGTTATTCTGACCAGTTGTTTTAAGAATTGTTTTGCCGTATTTTTTGAGTTCAACAGCGACTTCCGGATGAGAAAGACAGATAGATTGTACAATTTCTTGTATATATGAAAATTCGGTGTTCTGGTTTTTTAGGAATTTTAATCTGACAGGAAGATTATAAAATAAATCTTTAATGTTCATTATAGTGCCTATTGCGCAGCCAGTTTCAGTTTTGGTGACTTCCGAGTTTTCACATTGAACTTTAACTCCGGTATCATAATCCTTTGTTCTTGTAGTGCAGGTTACTTTAGAAATAGAAATAATACTTGCTAGTGCTTCTCCTCTGAAACCGAGAGTTTTTATGTCAAAAAGATCTTCATCTTCCTGAAGTTTGCTTGTTGCGTGTTTTGAAAATGCAAGCAATATATCATCAGGATGAATGCCGCTTCCGTTATCGGCAACACGAATATCACGGCATTCATTACTGATATCAATGCTTATTTTGGTTGCACCTGCATCAATTGAATTTTCCGTTAATTCTTTGACAACAGATGCCGGACGCTCAATAACTTCACCTGCTGCAATCTGGTTTATTAAATGTTTTGATAACTGTTTAATTCTTCCCATAAATCCCCGACTCAATCTTACATCAATCTACAACAAACACAAAATCATCTAAATGTTTGATTACAAATTTGAAACATTTTTATACGATAGACTTGTATAACAGACTTGAAAACTGATAAATATTGGTTTGCGGAGGGAGTTTTGACCAGAAAAGTATTGTCTAATTTAAAGTTAAAGCCGGAGAAAAAAAACGGCTTGCAGGTTGTCCGCCAGCCTGATATAAAGACTACAAAGTACAGTGATATCAATTTAAAAAAATGGCGTGATTATGCTCATATTTTGACCGGCACTTTATGGCAGTTTCCTTCAAGGTTAAAAGAGCACGGACATTCTAACGAGTATCACGGAAATTATATCCCGCAGATTGCGCAGCAGATGTATGAAAGATACACAAAAAAAGGCGATGTAGTTCTGGATTTGTTTTTCGGTTCGGGAACCTCCGGAATTGAGGCTGTAAATATGGACAGACGCTGTATCGGAGTTGAATTAAAACCGGAGTTGGCAGAGAGTGTTTCTGAAAAATTTACTCCAAAACAACTGGTAACGGATGTTAATATCATTTGTGCCGATTCAGCCTCCGAAACTGCTGTTGATAAAATTAAAGCCAGACTGGAAATTATGGGTGAAGAAAAAGCGCAATTTTTAATGCTCCATCCGCCGTATGATGATATTATTAAATTCTCTGATAAGAAGGAAGATTTGTCTAATTGTGCAACAACGGAAGAATTTTATGACCTGTTTGAAAAAGTTGCGCAAAATGGTTATGATATGCTTGAAAAAGGCAGATTTGCCTGCTTGATTATCGGGGACAGTTATAAAAATTCCGAAGTCCAGCCTCTCGGATTTGAGTGTATGGACAGAATGCGAAAAATAGGTTTTAAATTAAAATCTACAATAGTAAAAGATATTCAGGGTAATGAAAGAGGAAAAGGCAGAACTGCAAACCTATGGAGATACCGTGCATTAGCGGGCGGTTTCAGTATTTTTACGCACGAATATCTTTTTGTATTCCAAAAACCTTAAATTCTGCTAAATTTTCCTGCATTCATATTTATATATAATCCAAAAACAAAAGACGGCATAAAAGCCGTCTATTAACCAGATTTACACTATATAAGTGTTCAGAAAGGATCTGTGTTGTATAATCCCGGAAGAAATCCGGGATGTTGGATTAACCTTCTCCCAAATTCAACTGAGAGAACTGTACAATTTTATTTTTACCGCGTTTTTTAGCATTGTATAATGCGTGTTCTGCGTATCTTATGATTGTATTAGCATCTTCTTCAGCATCTTTGTAGCACGGATAAGTTGCAATTCCGCCTGATATTGTAATCGGATGACGCTCCTCTTCTCCTGCCGGAATAAATTCCATTCTTTCGATATCTTTACGAAATCTTTCTGCGAATAAGAAAGCGTTATCTTCTGATGTGTTAGGCAGTGCCACAACAAATTCTTCATCTCCGTAACGAGTTATGATATCTTCTTTTCTGATTAATTGTTTTAATTTGTCGGCAATTGAGCGAAGAAGTACATCTCCCCATTCATAGCCGTAGATATCGTTAACAACTTTAAAGAAGTCTAAGTCAAACAATAATACAGATAATGGTGTTCCGTATCGTCTTGAACGGGAAATTTCCTGATCCATGCGTTCAAGAAGATATTTTCTGTTATGCAGTCCTGTTAATTCATCTGTAGTTGATAATGTTTTTAATTTATCTCTGAGTTCTTTAATTTTCAGCATATTCTTAACACGGACAACCAACTCTTGATTATCAACAGGAGTCTTAATGTAATCAAACGCAACCGCCCTTACCGTGCAGCCTTTAAAAACTTCGCCAATAAACAGTACAGGGTATTTGAATTTTGTTACCATTAAAACATCTTTGATATTTGGCACGCTTTCAATAATAACAACTCCCGGATTGAGGGATTCGTAATCTTTTAAATTATCAGCGTTTTCAAGTCTGATGTTAACATCATCAATAGATGAAATAATGTCTGCAATTGATGAATTGTTTTTATCAGTATATATTATTACATTTTTCATATATTTGTCCTTTCTTTTACAGTGTAGGGTATATTATAAATTTTAGCAAAAATGTTACAAATTTTAACTTTCATGTTATTATACCAGATATAGCGAAAGAGGGTTGTATGGATTTCAAGGTACAAAATGATATAGACAGAGCATTCTATAATAAAGACTTTACACCTGTTAAAAAACTTTTGTCAGCGGTCAGAGAATCGTTGATTTCCGGAAGTAAAATTGATGCAGCGGAGTTTAATTTGTCTGATATAATAAATTTTGATAATAAACAGACTTTTGTATATATTACATTGTTTCAGGAAGGGCAGAATCCTATAAGATGGGGTTCTTGCAGAAGCACTTTATCGGAAACCATTAATCGTGATATTGAAAAAATCCGCCAGTATAAGACTTTTAAAAAGTTTGATTTGAAAAATCCGGACAAATGCCGAATTTTATTTGAATATATATATGAAACCACACCTGCTGATATCAATAATATTAAAACAGCAGATTTTAATCCGGAAAGGTTTGAGCCGGGAATTACAGGTATAAAAATAGTTCTCAACGGAAAACCTGTCATCTATATGCCGTCAGATGCCTGGGTAAACAGTCAGATGGACAGAAAGTCGGCATTGAATGCTATTTTGAGAAAAACTTATATAAAAGATCTTACAAACAGTATTTCGGAAAGAATCAGAATTCTGAAGAAAACTCCGCATCAGGCATATATTGTTAAAAGCCGTGCTTTTGTAACTTATCATGAGGATATACTTCCATTGTACAGGGGAAATATTTTATATCAATATTCGCCCGATGAAATTATAAAACAGGCAATGGCCGGTGCCGATTGGATTTTGGAACACCAGATGCCGGACGGAAAATATTTGTATTATTATGATGCAAAAGAAGATAATTATGTTGACCACGAGCACCCTACAAGACCGCTTGATAATTTGTATTACAACGATTTAAGGCATTGCGGCGGTATAGTTTGTCTTATAAGGGCGTATCAACTGACAAAAGATAAAAAATACCTTGAAGGAGCTAAGCGGGGAATAGAATTTAGTATAAAATTAACGGCCGAACACGAATGGGAAGGTGAAACCGCAGGTTATATTCATTATAATTCAAAGGGCAAACTCGGCGGAACCGGCATGATTCTTGTTGCAATAATGAAGTACAGAGTTGAAACTGGTGATAAATCTTATGATGAATATATTAAAAAATATGTCCGCCATATTCTTTCCAGAGTTTATAAAACAGGCGAACTTATGGGATATTATATTCATCCCGGTGTTCAAAAAGGGCAGCCTCTTGTGGATATGTCTGATGAAGAGCGCAGAAAAACATTCTCATTCTATTATCCGGGTGAGGCACTCCTCGGGCTTGCATTGTTTGCAAACTATTTTGAAGATGATGACCTGTTAAGGCAAAAAGTTATTGATAAAGCTAAGATTGCGCTTGATTGGATTGTTGATGAACGTCCAAAGATTTATGCGGATTTATTTACCGCACTGCCGTCTGATGCGTGGCTGATGCAGGCAATTGAGGAGTGGGCAAGCAATCCTGAGTTCAGAAAAGAAAATTATATAAACTTTGTTCTGGGAGATGCCGCAACGATGATGAGTAAAACATATAAACGTGATGATTCTCCGTATATTGATTATGAAGGAAGTTATTATTATAACTACGGAGATCATTTTTATCCTGACGGTTCCCGTTCGGAAGGGTTAATCGGTGCTTATTACCTTGCTAAAAAACTCGGAATGAAAGATAAAGCGCAGGAAATCCTTGAAGTGTGCAGAAAAACCGCTTTATCCCAGATGATATTGTTTAATAATGATAAAAATAATTATGCTCATAAAAACCCTGAAAAATCTAAAGGGACAATACGATTCAAAGCGACGCGCCAGTGGATAAGAGTTGATTCAATACAGCACGTTGCGTGTTTTTATTTCAGGTTGTATTTTGCGGAGAAAAATATAGAAGCAAAATAGTTTTAACTAGAGGCTTTCTGTGTAATCAATTCCGCCGAGTGCCTGATATAAATTTATTCCTGCAATAATTTTATTTATTTCTGCAGAGAGTGCCTGTTTTTGGGATTGGATTAAAATTTCTTCCCGCAAAAGCAGGTCAAGTTTGTCTGCTGTTCCTGCATCTTCTTTGCGTTTTGTCAATTCTAATTCTTTCAGGTCTGAGTTTGTGCGTTCTTGAGATATTGCAAAAATATTTGCTGAAGTTTTTAAACTGTACAAAGCATCATTTGTTTCCTGAATTGATTTTAAAATAGTTTTTTCATAGTGTTGAACAGCTATTTCATAACGGTCTTTTTGCAATTTAAGGTTTTGAATTTTTAATCCGCCCATAAATAAGTCCCATGTCGGAACAACTCCGATATCTGCCAGAAACTTATGCGCACTGGACAGGTTATACAAATTGAAACCAAGGTTGCCGGTGATTATAAAACTTGGAAGGAGGTTTCTTCTGGCAACCTTGACATCAATACCGATTCTTTCAAGATCGAGTTCTGATTTTATTCTGTCAGGACGCTGTTCAAGCATAGTGACATCAATATTTTCTGGGATTAAAAGATTGACATTTATATTGTCATAGTTTTCTCTGTTTATATCTGAAAATTGTCTGTCAGCAAGCAGTGCTGCCATTTGATTTTTTAAGGTATCCTGTTTTTCAAGAAGATTCTGGTATTCTTCATTCAGGTAAGTCATTGTTTTTTCTGCGGCAATCACATCATTAATTGTCGCAGTTCCTGCATCATATCTTTTTTTTACGGAATCTGTCACCTGTTTGTGAATTGCAATTAATTCTTTCTGGTATTCTAATAATTTGTCTATTCTAATCAGATTGTAATAATCGCATGCAAAAACCGAGGTTATAAATATATGAGCGGATCTTTCATCCTGTTTTATCATTTCAAATTGTTTCTTTTTTGATTTTGTTTTAAGGTGATTTTTGCCCCATATATCTAATTCGTAATTCATTGTAAGAGGTAAAAGGTATTGAGATTGTGTGTAATCCGGAATTACAACACTTCCGAAAAGCGTATCCGAAGATTTGAAGGTCTGCCCTATGTAACCGTCAAATCCTATGTGCGGAAGTTCGTTTGCAAATGACATTTTAACGAGTCTTTGCGCTTCATTCACTTTGATTACCGCTGCTTTAAGATCGTTGTTGTTTTCGGTTACTTTCGTAATATTATCAATTAGTTTTTCGTCATTGAATTTTTCCCAGAAAGGCATATTTATATAATCGGAAGTGTTTGTTGTTTCGATTCCAAATGCTGGGGTTAAAATGATATTTATAATTAAAAATAAAATAACAAATTTTTTCATGTTTTTCTCCTGTCGGTTATTATAATAACACACATAATTTTATTTGCAAATTTATATTTGTATATTTGCAGTATAGCAAGATTTTATGTTTTGACAAATGTTTTTCTTGTGTTATCATAGTAACAAAAGGCGGTGTGTCATGCTAAAAGAAGTTCTTACAAGGCTAATTGGAACGACTATTGTTGCTACGGGGCGCGCCATAAAAACTCACAATTTAAAGTTGTATGATAAGAATAATTTTGAAATTACCCCGGAACAATATGTAGTTTTGAATACCCTGAATGAAGAAGGCTCGCTTTATCAAAAAGAAATAGGCGATAAATTGTATAAAGACAAAGCAAATATTACTAGATTGTTGTCTATTCTGGAAGAAAAAGGGCTTGTCGAAAAAAATTCACAAATAGAAAATGAAAAGCAGGTAAACAAGGTGAAAATTACCGAAAACGGTATTGATGTCAGGGATAAAATTTCTCCGGCAGTTGATGCTGCTCGCAGAGAGTATGTTCAGGATATTTCGGAAGATGATTTATATACCTGCATAAAAGTTTTAGAAAAGATACAGGAAAATATATCAAGGAAGTTGTAAACAATGAAAGATAAAAGAAGATTTTTGAAAAAAAGGATAATAATTCCTTCTGCCATTATTTTGATTTTACTCATATTGATGATAATTTCATCTTTTTATTCAATGACATATCAAAGTACGGATGATGCCTTTGTTGAAGGCAGGCTTGTTTCTATAGCTCCGAGAGTTTCCGGACAGGTTATTTCTTTATATGTTGATGATAACGATTTTGTAAAGAAAAATGATTTACTTCTGGAGATTGACCCTAACGATTATCAAAATAAGGTGAAAGAGTTAGAAGGTGCATTGAAAGAAGCAAAAGCAAATAAAAATGTTTCAACGGGTGATACCGAAAAATCTCAGGCGGCACTGGCAGAAGTTGATGAAAGTTTGGATTTTGCCAAAAAAGATTATGCAAGATATTCAAAACTCAGAAAAGACGGTTTATGTACAAAACAGCAGTATGACAATGCCAAAAGTAAATACAATCAGGCACTTGAAAGACAAAAAGCCATGACATCAGCGTTAAAATCCGCTCAGGCAAAAAATGAAGCATCAGATGCGAATATTCAGAAAATAGAAGCACAATTAGCGCAGGCAAAATTAAATCTTTCATATACAAAAATTTATGCGCCTCAAGACGGCAATGTGTCTTCCAGAAGTGTTGAAACCGGAAACTATATCAATGTTGCTCAGCCGCTTATGGATATAGTTTCTCCTGATGTCTGGGTGGTTGCTAATTTCAAAGAAACTCAGGTTACTAAGATGAAAAAAGGGCAGGAAGTTCAGATAAAAATAGATACTTTCCCGGGTAAGGTTTTCAAAGGAAAAATTGACAGTATTCAAAAAGCATCAGGTGCCAAGGCAAGTTTATTCCCGCCTGAAAATGCTGTCGGCAGTTATATAAAAGTAGTTCAAAGAATTCCTGTTAAAATCAGGTTTAGTGAAGATATTTCCGCTTATGCGATTGCACCGGGAATGTCTGTTGTTCCAAGGGTAAAAATAAGATAATGGAAAATTCTGTAAATACACGTAAATCCCCGTTGTGGCTGCTGGCACTGGTAGTTACCATGCCTACATTTTTTGCCTTTCTTGCTACAAGTGCTACAAATGTAGCCCTGCTGCATATTTCCGGAGCATTCGGTTCGACAAGTGATGAGGCAAAATGGGTTGTAACAAGTTATATGATTGCAAACGGTGTATTTCTGCCGCTGACGGGGTGGCTTGAAAAAACTCTCGGGCGGTTGAATTTTTTAAAGATATTTATTTTATTATTTACGATAGGTTCAATAATATGCTCTCTGGCTCCCAGTTTATCTGTGCTTATTTTAGGCAGAATTGTTCAGGGGGTAGGCGGCGGAGTTTTGATGCCTATGAGCCAGTCTATTTTGCTGCAGGAATTTCCGCCTGAGCGGAAAGGCGACGCAATGTCTATTTTTATTCTTGCGACAATGGTATCTTCCATAATGGGGCCTGCTGTCGGCGGGCTTCTGGTTGATAATTTAAGCTGGCAGTGGATATTTATAATAAATATTCCCGTCGGAATTTTGTCATTAATTTTTATTCCGATGGTTGTAAATGATACTGCAAAAAGAACAGGTGAAAATTCTGTTGATTTTGTGGGTATTATATTTTTAATATTATGGCTGTTTTCGATGCAGGTAATTTTAGATAAAGGACAGCAGTACGGCTGGTTTGATTGCACCTGGATACGCTGGACAAGTTTATTTTCTCTGGCATGTATGCTTTTCTTTATTGTGTGGGAACTGGAATATAAAAAGCCTATAGTTGATTTAAGGGTGTTTAAGAATATAAACTTTTTTGCCGGAACTGTTCTGGGGTCGGTGGTTAATATAATGGTTTTTTCCACTGTCATTTTGCTTCCGCAGTTTTATCAGGGGCTTATGGGTTATACGGCATCTGCTACCGGTCTTGCAATAGGCAGCAGGGTATTTGCCTGTGTTTCTCTTCTTTTCATCGGCAAATTATGCGAGTTATATAATCCTAAACTTCTTATTTCTCTCGGGTTTTTACTTCTTGGAATATCAACGGCCATGTGCGTAAATCTTAATATGGAAGTTTCTCCGGGTGTTATAATTGTTCCTAATGTATTATTTGGGCTTGGATCTGTTCTTGCACTTGTTCCTATTTCAGCAATTGCACTGGGCTCTTTGCCTAAAGACCTTACTCCGAGTGCTGCCGGAATACATAGTTTGAGCAAATGCGTAATGGGTTCTGTCGGAACTTCGCTTGCCTCAAGTTTTACAATCGGAATTGCACAGATTCACCAGAATTACCTGATAAAAAATATGACTGTTCATAATCCTGTATTTTTAAAACATTTCAGCCATTTACAAAATTTTTTCCTGTCACACGGAGATATTATTACGGCGGCTAAAAAAGCAAATACAACTTTGTATCATCAACTTTTAGGACAGGCAAAACTTTGCGCAATATCAGATTTATTTCTGGCAATAACAACGATAGCATTTCTTGCAATATTTCTTGTCTTTATTTTACAGGACAGTAAAAAGAATTCCGTATCTTAATAAATTCTTCATCATGAAATCATTGAAAGTTGTTCTGAAGATGCGGTTTGTTTAATTTTCTTATAGATTTCGTATGTCATAATGCAGTCATTTAATGCTCTATGGTGTCCTTGAGTTGAAATCCCGAATTTTTCTGCAAGAAAACTCAATTTGTGAGATGGAAATTTGCAGTATTTTCTTGATAGTTTCATTGTGTCTGTGTAATCATTAGGCAAATCCTGATTAAAATGTTTTTTCAGATTGGCGCAGATGAATTTTATATCAAAATTAACATTATGCCCCAGAATGCAGTCATCTTTAAGAAAGTTTGTAAATTCAGGCAGAACCTCTGTTATTTTGGGTGCTTTTTCCACCATATTATTGGTAATTCCCGTAAGATTCGATATGAATGAACTGATAGTATTCTCAGGTTTTATAAGCGTTGAAAATTTTTCAACAACTTCATCATTGCGGACTTTTAGTGCCGAAAGTTCAATAATTTCATTATTAACAGCGGAAAGTCCGGTTGTTTCTATGTCTATAACTGTATAATCTGACGGAAATGTTGTTACATACTGTCTTTTATTGTCTGGTTTTGTGTTCATGGATTTTATAATATTAATATTTTAAATATATTTGCGGTTTATTCTATCTTCCGCCGATTTTTGTCAATTCTGTTATTGTAGGATCAAGAAGTCTGCGGCCTACATTTTCAAAAGAAATAGAGCAAAGAGTTTTATTGCCGTAGGTTATAATTTTTTCAACTATACCTCTGCCATATCTGTGATGAGAAACTTTGTCGCCCTGTTTAAACGCAAATTCTTCCTCAGGTTTCGGCTCTTCTGCAGGATATACAGGAACTGCCGGCGGCTGGTCAATATTATCTTCTTCTTCAAACATTGTATCTACGGCATTATCTATATCGAAAGATTCTGCATCCGGCTGGACGGAGCCGCTGTCTTCAAGAAAATTCAAATCATCTTCTGTTAATGTTTGTTCATCATAGTATGAGTAATCTTGATTTTCGTCAGATTGAGGCTGTAGTTCCGGTTCCGGATAAATTTCTTCACCCTCGGCATCTCCCGGACTAAATGTAACAGGCTCTTCCGGTTCTTCTTCTATAATATTTTCAATTACAGGTTCTTCAAGTTTTTCTCCGTGTTCTCCAAAAACATCTTCAACAGTTTCAAAACTCAGAGAATCTTCCGCTTTTACCATTCCGTTATCATATATTTCTCCGGATATTGCGCCTTCTTCATATATTTCTCCATCTCCGAGCATTTCTGTAGGATTAAATACCTGAAGTTCTTCCGGTTCTTCTTCTATATCCAAAATGTCGCCTGACGGAGTTTCTTCAATGATGACGGGTGCCTCTTCCAGCAGGTTATCTCCTTCAAGGCTGAGTTCTTCTTCCTGTGTATCGGAAGTATCAAGTACAGGTTCTTGAGTTGGGATAGATTCTGCCGTTTCTTCTGAATTTTCAGGTATAGCAACTTCAGGCTGTTTTGCATCATCAACAACTTCTATAGGAGGCTGTTCAATTACCGGAATTGCTGCAACAACTTCTTTGTCTGCCTCTTCTGCAGTTTCCGCAGGTGTTTCTTCCGTTTGAGGATTAAGATTTACCGGTATTTTATTTCCGTAGTCATCAATCTTGACTAATTGCAAATCTTCTACAGCAGGTATGAACTGGTAATGTTCGCCAAGAACATCATCTTTTGTCAAATCCAATTCTAAATCAGCCATAGCAACAATAAACGGTATGCCTTGAGTTAATTTCCCGCACACAATACATTCATCAGGATTTAATTTGTTTAAGAATGTATTGTACGATGCGAAATCATGATTTACATCTTTTGGAGCAAATATTATTAAATTCTGTGCATTTTCTTTTAATTCCGAAGCATATTTATAAGAAGAACTAACCAGAATTGTTGTAAATATATGATTGTGATTTAAAAACTGTTTCAAAAGTTTTTTATCGGAATTGTTGTCAGTTAACGGAACAAAGAAATATATGTACTTATCAAAACTGTTTAATACATTGTGAATAAAACTCAAAATTTCTTTTTGAAGAACTTCCGGAGTATTTTTTAAATCAATAATTGAACAGTTTTTAGTTTCAAGTTTTTCTTTCAATGCAAAAACTTCTTCTTTAGAATTTGCGAAAACATTAGAATCTCTGTATTTTAAAAGTTTATTTTTCAATAATGCCAATTCAGGCATTTGAGTTTCTTTATATTGATTTGTTACAACATCGACGAAGTTGTCAATCGGCAGAAATTCAAAATCGAGAGTTTTAATATATTCCTGAACTGCGTAAAAAATATCCTGAATAACTGCTTTTGTTGTCGCATCAACCTCAGATAATTCATTTTCAAACAGATAATCTATCATTTGAGAGTTTAGCGGCAGTTTAAAATCTTTTCCGAATTCAATTTTTTCATAATCTTCAAACAAATTGCTTGTATCAATTATTACGGATTTTTCTTTCATTTGAAACAACTGTCTTATTGAATTGGATATGAAAACTGTTTTATTTGAATTTTTTTCCGTGAATACCGTCAAATTGCGTTCAAAAATTGAGGCATCGACAGTCAGCATATCGTCTTGCTGGGCAAGAGCACCTATTTTGAGAGGGTTCTCAACCGGAAGCAGAGCTAACAATTCGCCGGCAGGCAGCAGTGAAAGTTCCGAATTCATTGGCGGCACGGAACCGTCATAATTATCAACCACTCCGTCGCTGCTGAATGTGAATAGTAATTTTGCGATAGCAAAACTGCTTATGGAATCGGATTTCAGATTAATAAACTGTGCAACATAAGATTTTACCTCGGAGGATAATACTATAAACCTTCCCAAAACAGGCATTTCAGTCTCCGAATATAATAACTTCACTAAATTATTCTTAATCTCCAGTAGTTTCATCGCAGCCCTCTCTATTTTACAAAATTGTACCATAAAATTAAGAAATATGTCTGTATGTTAAGTTATTTAATGAAAACTTCGTCTTCCAATTCATTATATATGTCAATAGTTAAAGTACATATTTTCAAATTTCTGTCAACAAGGCTTTTTATAGTCTGCTTATAACATTGCAGCAGTGCTTTATTTAACCCGTTTTCATCTTCCAGACATTTTCTTACCGGATCAGCAATTTCAGGTTCTCTGGTTCGTTCTTCAATTTTATCCGCAATAAAAATAATCTTTTCAAAATTAGACATTTTTAATTTTCCGATGGTATGCCATCTTATTGCAGACAGAATTTCTTTATCTGTTACTCCGAAGTCATGCTCTGCAACATAGGCACTGACAGGAGCATGCAGTGTTTTAACATTTTGTTTTTCGGATTCTTCAACTTTAACATCCTCACATACCATTCTGAGCAGTTTTCCTGTTGAAAAACATTTTGCACAGTCATGCAGCAATCCGGCAATGTATGCTTTTTCTTGATTTAAATTGTATTTTTCTGCCAGTTTAACCGCGCATTCCGCAACACCGATAGAGTGTTCATACCGTTCATCATCGAGATTGTCTTTTAGCCATTCAAGTATCTCTTTTTTTTCAACTGTTGTATAGTCCATTTTTTTCTATGTACTCCATTACTTTTTCAGGGATGTCCGACTTAACATTTCCTTTTCTGTTTTTTAAAAGTTCTCTTATTTTTGTTGATGAAATATCTTTAAACGGAAGTTTTTGTATTTCAAAATCATAACCTTTATCTTTTAAATAATTTAATTCTGAAGGATTGAATTTCTCTTCTCTTATAAACACAATAAATTTTACTAATTTTTTGAGTTCTTCCGTATTATACCATGTTTCAATCTTTCGGAAAGCATCCGTTCCTATGAGAAAATAAACTTTTTCCAATTTTGGAAACATTTTATAAAGTTCAATAATTGTATTATAGGTGTAGGATTTTCCGCTGCGCCGGTATTCGATATCCGAAGGCTCAAATTCCGGGTATTCTGACAATGCAAGTTTAACCATTTCCAGCCGGTGTATTGTCATTTTGCTGTCGTAATCTTTATGCGGCGGAATACATGCCGGAATGAATAAAAACTTATCCGGTTTGAGTTTGTCAAAAATATATTTTGCAGCCCTCAAATGAGCATTATGAATCGGGTTAAAAGTTCCTTGAAAAACGCATATTTTCATAACTTGATTAATATTTGAATCCATCTGCTTTCATTCGGTCGATAACTTCCTGCAATTTTTCATCGCTGCATACAAAAGATACTCTGAAATACCCTTTGCCGTATTCACCGAAGGCATCTCCCGGAACAACTACAATTCCTGATTTTTCCAGTAAATCTTCGCAGAATTTAAAAGAAGAATCGTATTTTCTCGGTATTGGCAGCCACATATAAAAAGTAGTATGCGGAAGATCTTTATCTTCAATTTCCCAGCCCAATTCTCTCATTCCTTTCACAAAAATGGATTGTTTCTTTTTATATGAAAGGTTTGCAAGTCTTATATAATCATCCCCTTCAGGAGATGTCATAATATATGCACAAGCCTTTTGCAGTGCTCTAAATATTCCGTTATCTATTGTTGATTTTGCTTTTCCGAATCTTGAAAGGACATCTTTGTTTCCGCAAATCCATCCTAAACGCCAGCCTGTTATTGCGTAAGGCTTGGACAGGGTAAATAATTCAACCGTAACCTCTTTTGCTCCCGGTAATTCCAGTACGCTGAATGGTTTTTCTTCTTCATTGAAATAAATATCACAGTATGCAGCATCAGAAATTAACAATATATCTTTTTTGCGGCAAAAATCAACTACGGATTGGATGTATTCACGGCTTGCCGAAACTCCTAAAGGATTGTTCGGATAATTAATTATAATTGCCTTTACTTTATTTTCATCATACCCGTCGGATTTTAATTTTTCAAAAACATTTTCCATTGCAGGCTGGTAGTTATTTTCTTTAGTCAGTGCAATCGGATATGCAAGCCCGCCGGAGCATTTTACCATTTGAGAATAAGATGCATACCCCGGATCAGGTATCAGGATGATTTCTTTTTCCGTTTCGTTATGATGCGGGTTTATTATAAAACGAATTAAATTTGCAAGTCCGTCTTTTGACCCAAGAAGAGAATATATTTCACTATTCGGATCAAGTTTTACTCCAAATCTTTCTTCCATTCGCTGAGCAACTGCCTGACGGTAATACGGTTCTCCTCTTGTTACCGAATACTGATGTATATTGTCTTCGGTTAAATATTCTTTCAGTTTATCGATTAAAACTTCAGGAGGATTTGCGGTAGGTGCACCCATTGAAAGAGAAATCGGACTGCGGTTTTTCTTAGTCAGTGTTTCAGATAATTGCGCGGTTTTTTCTTTCAATTTAACCATAATATAAGTATCTAATGTCATGACTTCTTCATTAAATAATTTTTCCATAATCATATTTTAATTCCTTCTAATAATTTTAACCAAAACTATGACTGCATTTTCATCGGCCCTTCAAGAGAGGCTGTTACAAACTGTTTTGTATATGGTGTATTTTGCTGCAACAGATCATACGGAGTTCCTTCAAATACAATTTTTCCGTCATAAAGCATTATAACACGATCTGCAGTTCGTGTTATTGTTGACATCTGGTGGGTAACAACAATTGATGCCGCATTGATTTCCCGCTTTAAAGTTACAATGTAATCTTCTATTAAAGTTGAGGACATAGGATCAAGTCCTGCTGTCGGCTCGTCATACAGTATGATGTTCGGATTTGTAACGATTGCTCTTGCAAAACTGACCCTTTTTTGCATACCGCCCGATAACTCTGACGGAAACTTATTTTCAATCCCTTTTAAACCGACAAGTTCCAGTTTTTGGGATACGATTTTTTTTATTTCCGATTCTTTATATTTTTTTCTCAAATCTTTTCTTTCATGGAGTGCAAACGCTATATTGTCCGCAACATTTAAAGAATCAAACAAAGCAGAGTATTGGAATACCATTGCAATATCGCCTTGAGAGGTTAAAACTTCTCCGCTGTCGTAAGGTATTAAACCGCAGATTAATTTTAAAACAGTACTTTTACCAGAGCCTGAAAATCCGATTATCGCAAGGATTTCTCCGTCATTTACTTTAAATGAAATATCATTTATAACCGTTTTATCTTCAAATTTTTTTACCAGATTTCTAACTTCAATACTCATTTTTATACCTTTTTAAATCAATAGAAAAATAATACTGCAAATATCATATCAAGTACAACAATTGCAATAAACGACCATACAACCGCTTTTGTGGTTGCAAGACCGACACCTTTTGCCCCTCCGCTTGCGGTAAATCCGCATGTGCAGCTGATTAGAGCTATTGCAGCACCAAAAAATATTGCTTTAAGAATACATATGCTCAAATCTTTCATATACAATCCCAGATATGCCGAATCAAAATACGCTCTGTAAGGCAGACCCGCAAATAAATCCGATGTAACCGCACCGACAAGGACACCGATAAAAGATGCTACAATAACTACAAACGGCATCATTATAGCCCCTGATAAAACCCGCGGAACAAAAAGATATCTTATTGAATCAACGCTCAGAACTTCAATTGCATCAACCTGTTCGGTTACTCTCATTGTTGCAAGTTCAGAAGCAAGCGAAGAACCTATCATAGAAGTTATTGCAAAGCCTGACATTATTGCTCCGACTTCACGGACGATTAAAATTGTCATAAGCATTCCGACAAAATTGCCGCCGCCCTGTTTTACCATTTCATGCGCAACCTGCGAAGCAACAATGATAGATGTCATACCGACAATGGATATAGTTATCGGAAGAGAACTTACCCCGAACCGGTCGCACTGGCTGAGCAGTTCCTTCCAGCCTATTTCTCCCTTGCAGATACACTTTAGAACATGTAAACCTAACTGAACAATTTTTCCGGTTGTGTCAAGAAAATCAACTGCGGCATATAATAAACCGTTTAAGATTTTATAAGTAACCGACTGTTTCAGATATTTGCGCAAAGTTATCATACATAGATTATACTCAAAAAATTACTTTATTGTCAAAAAAGCCTGTAAGTTTTGCTAAAAATAAACTCCGCCTCAAATAATAAATACAGGACGGAGTTTATATAAAATACTATTAATATTTTTATTAAACTTTAACTTTTGCCTTATCGGAAAGTTCACTGTCTATTCTCAAAAATACAGGATGAATATCATCTTTTTCTATTAATTTACCGGCTTTAATATTTGTTGTAGTGATGTCATCCAATTTTATTTTTAAATCATAAGACAGTTGTTTAGCCATATCTGCTGCTATGTTCGGGCAATACGGATAAATAAGAGATGCTACAATGCACATAACTTCCAATACTGAAGCGAGTACCTGTCCGCATTCTGTCATTTTGCCTTCTTTAGCAAGTGTCCAAGGGGCATTATCCGTAACGAATTTATTTGCCGCATCGACAAGAGAAATAATTTCCTGTGCGGCTTCCTGAATTTCAAAATGATTAAAGTGATTTTCGACAATTTTAATAGTTCCCAGAGCCGTTCTCAAAAGGCTTTCTGATTCTTTAGAGCGGTTTTCAAGAAATTCAGGTTTAATTTCTCCGTCAAAGTATTTAACAAGCATTGACAGAGTTCTGTTTAACAGATTGCCCATACTGTTTGCAAGGTGAGCGTTAACTTTTTCTTTAAAATCCTGATCCGAGTAATTGCCGTCACGACCGCAAGGAGCAGATGTTGCCATGTAATATCTGAAAGCATCAGGTTTATCGAGTTCAAAACTTTCAAGAACCGAGGTTGGCGATACTACATTTCCTAATGATTTTGACATCTTTGTTTCGTCAATTGTAATCCAGCCGTGAGCAAAAATATGCTTAGGCAGCGGCAGGTCTAAAGCCATTAAAATACCAATCCAGTATATGCTGTGGAATTTTAAAATATCTTTTCCTATTACATGTACATCAACAGGCCAGAGGGTCTTGAATTGTTCTGACGGGTTTTCCGTATCGTAACCGATTGCTGTAATGTAGTTTGAGAGCGCATCAATCCAGACATAAATGGATTGTTCCGGATCGTCAAGGATGTCGATTCCCCAGCCTACATTTGCTTTGTTTCTGGAAACCGAAATGTCCTGTATATCTTCTAACTGGTTCAGAACTTCATTTGCTCTGAATGAAGGCACTATAAAATCAGGATTTTCCTTGATATGTTTAATTATTGCATCTTTGTATGCGGATAATTTAAAGAAATAATTTTCTTCTTTGACAACTTCCGGTTTTTTCAGGTGATCAGGACATAAACCGTCTTCTGTAAGATCTTTCGGATTTAGGAAGCATTCGCATCCAGTGCAGTATAAGCCTTCATATTCGTGTTTATAGATATCACCTTTTTGAGTAAGTTTTCTAAAAATTTTCTGAACGGTTTTTTCGTGATCTTCGTCTGTAGTTCTGATAAATCTGTTGTAATTTATATCTAATGCTTTCCATGCATCTTTAAATTTTTGGGCATTTTCATCACAGAGTTCTTTCGGGGTTTTGCCGAGAGCGGCGGAAGTTTTTTGGATTTTAATACCGTGTTCGTCAGTACCGGTCAGAAAGAATAAATTGTCTGTTCTTTGCGAATAATGTCTTGCTATTATATCGGTTAATATTTTTTCATAAGCGTGTCCGATGTGCGGAGCACCGTTTACATAGTCAATTGCGGTTGTTAAATAGTATTTGTCCATAACTCTAGTCCTCTTAAATCTTTTTATATAACCAAATCCTACCACAAAAA
>CALUYV010000027.1 GCA_944325095.1 Candidatus Gastranaerophilales bacterium
TTCCAAGAACCTTGAGAAGCGGTTTGCCTTCAAGTCTTGATGAGCCGTAACGCGCCGGTATAATTATTGCTGTTTTATTATCCATTATTTTCTCCTTATATATGACAAATCCTTATAAAATCTATTATCCGAAACAGACGTTCATTTAATATTTTTAACAACAAACGAAGTCCATTGATCCTGACGAATTTCTTCAACAAGTTCAAGACCGGCTTGTTCATAAGCATCAATAACCATCTGTTTTTTCTCATCCAAAATTCCGCTCAAAGACATCAGAGCATCAGGCTTCATAATATTTTTCAAATCACCCATAATCTCAGCCAGTACAAAATGAAGAATATTTGCACAAACAAAATCAAACTTGTCATTTATCTTATCGGCACTGCCGAGTTCAAAGGTACATTCAACAGAATTTTTTACAGCATTTTCTTTTGCAACATCAATAACCGTATCATCGGTATCACAGCCATATACATAAGAGGCACCGAGTTTTTTCGCAAGTATGGACAAAATTCCGCTGCCCATACCGATGTCTGCAACTCTGTCACCCGGTTTCAAATATTTTTCCAACGTTTTCATACACAACTGTGTGGTCTGGTGGGTACCGGTTCCAAAAGCGCAGCCGGGTTCAAGTTTTATGACAATCTCATTTTGCTCCGGCTCATAATCAATCCAATCCGGAACAACGGCAATTTTATCCGTTACATGAGTAACATCCCAGCCTTCTTTCCACTTTTTCGACCAGTCTTCATTTTCTTTTTTTTCTAAAGTGAAGTCCCATGAGCCGAGTTCTTCTTCTGATAAACCGCGGGATAAAAACTCTTCTCTCGACAAATCAAGGATGTTTTCAATATCATATTTTAAATCTTCATAGGAATCTTCATCTGAATCTTCATAATCATTTTTCAAAAATATTCTCAATGTACCTTCGGTTGTTGAAACCATTTCAAGATCTTTATAGGTTTCTTCTGCAAGAACAATCCCTTCGCAGTCAAAATTTTCAAAAAAGATTTCAGAAATTAAATCTTCCATATCAGGATTTATTCGTAATCTCAACTCATAGTAATTTTCAGCCATAATGTCCTCTTAAAAAGGCGGGAAATAATCCCGCCGCAAAACTTAATTAACCTATATATGCGCCCATCTTTCTGAATTTGTCATACCGCTGGTTTCTTAATTCTTCTCTCGACATGCCGGACAACTCATCCAGTGCACTTAAAATTGTTTTTTTCATTTCGGCAGCCATTTCTTCATAATCCGTATGCGCGCCGCGGACAGGTTCTTTTATAGAACCATCAATAATACCGAATTTCAAAAGATGCGGAGCGGTTATTTTTAATGCAGTCGCTGCTTCCAGATTTTTAGAAGCATCTCTCCACAAAATAGATGCGCATCCTTCCGGTGAAATAACCGTATAATAAGCATGCTCAAGCATATAAACTCTGTTTGCAACAGCAAGCCCTAAAGCACCGCCGGAGCAGCCTTCTCCCGAGATAATTGCAATAACAGGAACACCTAATTTTTGCATTTCTCTTAAATTCATTGCAATTGCAGCACCCTGAGCGTGTTCTTCTGCACTAATCCCCGGATAAGCCCCCGGAGTATCAATAATTGTAATAATCGGAAGATTAAATTTATCGGCATGCTTGAAAAGACGCAGTGCCTTTCTGTAACCTTCCGGCTGCGGCATACCAAAGTTATACTCAAGGTTTTCTTTTGTGGATTTACCTTTCATAGTACCGATAATCATTACAGGTTTGCCGTCAAGTTTAGCCAGACCGCCGATAATAGCCCTGTCATCCGTTCCGACTCTGTCACCGTGCAATTCGACAAAATCCGTGCACATACGATTAACAAAATCTGTAAAATTAGGTCTTTCCGGATGCCGTGCTATTTGCATTTTTTGTGTAGGATTCAGATTGGAAAACAATTCTCTTTTAAAGTCTTCCGCTTCCTGCTCGAGAACTTCAATATCTTTATTAACATCCATGCCGGATTCCTGACTCATTTTTTTCAATTCCTCAATTTTTTCTTGTATTTCCAATATCGGTTTTTCAAAATCTAAAACTGTAGTCATAAATACTCCTTATTCATGCATAGCCAGAATGTTAGATAAAGTTTCCCTTAATTTTTTACGAGGCGAAACAATATCGACCTGTCCATACTTCATCAAATATTCTGCCGTTTGGAAATCTGACGGCAGTTTTTGTCTGATTGTCTGCTCAATTACTCTGCGGCCGGCAAAACCGACTCTTGCACCCTGTTCTGCAATTATAATATCGCCAAGCGTACCGAAACTTGCAGTAACACCGCCGAATGTCGGATCGGTAATAAGGTTAATATATAACAACCCCGCTTCATCAAGTCTTGCACAGGCACATGAAGTTTTAGCCATCTGCATAAGACTCAATGCGCTTTCCTGCATTCTTGCTCCGCCTGATGAAGTTATAGCAAGTACAGGAATCCTTAATTCAATTGCCTTTTCTATTATACGCGTAACTTTTTCTCCAACGACACTGCCCATTGAACCACCCATAAAATCAAAATCCATAACGGCAGCGGCAACTTTATGACCTTCAATTGCGCCAATGCCTGTTATAACAGCGTCATTACAGCCTGTTTTCTGCTGGGCAGCATTCAATCTGTCTTTATAAGATTCAGTATCAACAAACTCCAGAGGGTCTGTCGGCTTTATTTCCGAAAACAATTCTTCAAAAGAATTTTCATCAAATAACTGTTTAATACGTGTTTTAGCATTCACACGAAAATGATATTCACAAACAGGGCAAACCATCAAATTATCTTCAATATCTTTTTTCAATAACTGTGCATCACAATGCACACATTTTGTCCATAATTCAGGGTTTGCTTCAATCTCGACACGCGCTTCAAGAGCCCTTCTTTGTATTTGTGCCTCTTTACGCTTTTCAAACCAATCTTGAACTGTCATAGATAATACCTTCTTATATCCCTTTTTATAGTTTTTACTTACCGATAGTAATATTATACACAAAAAGAAATAATTGGCAAAATATTAACTTAACAGAGTAAAATAAACATATTTGCCGTATAGCAAAAAATATTTTTTTCGGATTTATAATATACATCAGCAGACAAAACAGAAAGGATAGCCATCAATGAACCTGCAAATCACCCCGATTAATTTTACCGGCGGCCAAAGAATAAAAATCAAAATTACAAATAATATGGAAGATTACAAAAAAGGTTTTGAAATCGGTTCAACATTGCCTAAAGACAAAGTTGACATTGAATTAAGGAAATATTCCTCAAACCCTAAATTTACAAGCCTAGTAAACGGAATATTAGACGGTCTGGCAAGTCTTACTGATTCTGCTAAAAAACTCGGAAAACTGGAAAAAGGCAATTACAAAGGCACCATTAAATAATAGTGCTTCAATTATTAAGGATAAAAAAACAATGGAATTAGAGATAAACAAAGGCAGCAGTGTGTCCTTCAAAGGCTATGAAGCAGCAAAATTAAGAGGACTGTTTGTAACGGATAAAAATTGTGCAGAAACATTAAAACATATATCAAAAGAAACAGGACTTGATATATTCCAGCCGAATATTGCTTCAAAATCTATCAGGAAAGAACTCTTACAACTCGAACAAGCAAATAAGCTGCTCTGGGCGCAAGATTATATAACATTTCTAAATCACAAGGTTAAAGCAGTTTTGTTTGACAATTCAAGAGATTTTCTAAAACGGGTTCTGCGCTCCTGCTCTGACGGGCTGCAAAAAGAACTTAAATATACTCCGGTTAAAAGTGAACCCCACCTCAGAGGCGGAAATTTCTTTTTATGTACAAACAACGGACAAAAAGAGTTGTTAATAAGTGAAAACAGGAAATTATATCCTGATGAGATTCTAAAAACCGTATTCGGTGTAAAAAAAATTATTACTATACCAAAAATGGATTATCACCTTGATTTGTTTATTCGTCCGCTGGACAACGGCAACATTCTGGTATCCGATATAAATCTCACAAAAAAGGGGCTGCAAAACGGAATTGAAAAAATAAATAAATACATAGAAAAAAATAATCCGGCACCTCAGGAAAAAGAAAAACTTGAAAATATAATAGACGAACTTGATGCGGCAATAGAAAAACTCAATATAACCTTGAAATTTGATAAATACAAACCGCAAGAAACCGTAAATCAAGTGACAGATACTCTTAAAAATGCCGGCTACAATCCGATAAGGGTGCCGGGGAGTTATCACTATCTGGGCGGATTAAAAACAAAAGAAAGAGAACAGGAATTATTGAACAACTTTAAAAATAACTCAGAAGCACTAATTGAATGGAGCCAAAACCAATCTGAAAAAACACAGCAAAAAGTAAATCAATTTATTTTTCTTGAATCCCTGAAAAGCAAATATGATAAATATTTTGGAACCGAATTAGAAAGTTTTTACGAAAACAACTTTATTAACGCAATAGTTAACAAAAAACCAAACGGAGAATATGTATATATAACAAACGCCCCGCTGCTTGATACAAAACTGGGTATCACTCCGGAAATAGAAGCCAAAACCGGATTCAGCACAAAACAAATGTTCATAGAAAACGTTGAACCATACATCCCGAAAGAAAATATTTATTTCATAAACGAAAAATTAACAAATAAACTATTTAAATACATGGGCGGGATACATTGTACTGCGGCAGAAATTCCGGTTTAAACATCTTATCTAAAAATAATCTCCTTCCACCATGCCGGAATGAAAACCGGATTTTGTAAAGTAATGTAACAAACTTTTATAATCTTGAAATCGAACAGCCGAAAAAAACTTTATATACATGAGAGCAAAGTAAAGTTATAAATAAGGAGACGAGATATGGCATTTTTAGCATTGGCAAGTCAAAAGAGTTTAATGACTCTGCAAAAAAACTTTTTACAATTCCAGTACACTTCAATCATGAACCAGACACAGGCTGCAACTGCTGCAATGACAGCAATTGAAAGACAGTATGCCGATGTCGAGGGGGCAGATTACACAGAAGATGCTGCCTACATTTATTATCAGGATTTAAGCGACCAGTTAGAAACCGAAAAAGATTCTCTGGATTCCCAATTAACGGCAATTGAAAACGAAATTTCAAGTTTAAAGACACTTGTACAAAACAACATCAAATCAAGTTGTACATTGAACTTGATAAGCCAGTAAAGTTAATTTATAAAGATTTTTCAAAAAGTTCCACGGTGTTGAGCATCAATGATGTTATTGTCATAGGACCGACACCGCCCGGAACAGGCGATATGTATGATGCAATTCGGGATGCACTTTCAAAGTCAACGTCTCCACGGGTTTTCCCGTTTTCATCTTTGAAAATCCCGACATCAACTACAACACAGTTATTTTTTAACATTTCCCCTTTTATAATATTTTTCCCTGCTGCAGAAACTACAACATCTGCAGTTTTTATTATATCGGGAAGATTTTTTGTATGACTGTGGCAGACAGTCACTGTCGCATTTTTATTCAGCATCATTTGAGAAAGCGGCCGTCCTACAATATTAGATCTTCCGATAATAACAACATGTTTTCCTTCAAGTTCAATATCGTATTCCTTTAATAAAAGTAAAATCCCTTTAGGAGTACAAGGATATACCATAGGCTCTTCACCTGAAAACAATTTCCCGAAATTGTACGGGGTAAAACCGTCAACATCTTTTTCAGGTGCAATGGAATTCATAATATTTTCTTTTGATATATGAGAAGGCAGCGGCAACTGAACAAGCACTGCCGTAACGGTTTCATCTTTATTTAATTCTGATATTTTATCCAACAACTCGTTTTCCGAAACATTCGAAGGATATTCGATAACCTGCGACAGGATACCGAGTTTTTCAGCCGTTTTCTTTTTGTTATTAACATATATCTTACTGGCAGGATTATCTCCCGCAAGAATAACGACCAGTTTAGGCTTCTTTTCGAATTTGTCAATTTTTAATTTCAAATCCGATAATATTTTATCTCTCAGTTTTTTACCGTCTAATATTACTGCCATTTATCCCCTACTGCTTTATCTGCGGCAAATTCAATCTGAAATAAAACTCCTTTATTGCCTGTTGAACAACTTCGGAATTTTTTGTTATTGAATTTTCTTTTAATGTTTCATCAAAAGGTATTACACCCAACACTTCCAAATCGTTATTATTAAGAAACTCGTAAACGGAAGATATATTTTTATTGTCAATTTTATTCAAAACAACCCCGAGTTGATTGCCGGCTGCATACTTCGCACTGAATTCTTCTATACGTTTAGCAAGATGCGCCGATTCTTCCGTAGGTTTTGCCACAATGATAGTTGTATCTATTTCGGTATCAACAAGTTGATTCAAATATTTTAAATCAAATTCACAGTCAAAAATAACAATATCATACCGGTTAATAACTTTGTTCACCGCATCGTTAATAAATTTTGTAACCGGACATCTGCAATCTTTTGAACCGACAAGCCAGGACACAATAATATCAACATTTTCTTCCAGAGATACAATAATATCTTCCATTGCCCATTCAATATATTCCTGTTTTGTCATATCATCGGGAATTCCGGTTTTATATTCGTGTTTACCGCTCCTGATACCGTATATTGTATTTCTTATATCAAGCCCGAAACTGTGACCTAACTCGCCTGCCAGATCATTATCAAACAGCAGAATGGATTTGTCCGGAAACATCTCCCTGAAAATTCTCATAAATGCTTTTACTATTGTAGTTTTCCCGCTTCCGCTTTTTCCCGTAATTGCCAGTTTGACTGTCAAAATTTATTCCTCATATTATGTATATTATATCACTGTTTTTAGTTTCTCATCAACGAACCGTTTAGTCAACTTTTCTATGGAACAAAAAACGAAGACATATTGTGTCTTCGTTTTTCTGTGTTCTAAAATTTTCAAACTATTCGGCAGTTTCTTCTTCTTCAATTGCTTCTTTAACAATTTCAGAAGCAGTAACAGTAATAGCCAGTTCACATTTAACTTTTGAAGTTAATTTGATTAACATTGTATAGTTGCCGATTTTGTTAATCGGAGCATTTAAAGAAACTGTCTTTCTGTCAACTTCAATACCTGCTTGAGCAGCAAGTTCTTCAGTAATTTTCTTGGTTGTAATAGTACCGAACAATTTGCCTGATTCGCCGGCTTTTGCAGACAATGCAAGAGTACCGAATTTTTCAATTGCTTCAGCCTTTTCCAACGCTTCTTTATGCAATTTTTCTTGTTTTGCTTTAATTCTTGCTATATTTTTTTCTCTGTTTGCAAGAGCACCAGGTGTAGCAACTTCAACAGCACCCTGAGGCAGCAAAAAGTTTCTTGCATAACCATCTTTTACATTAACAACATCCCCGACTTCGCCAAGGTTTTGTACTTCCTTTTTTAATATAACTTGCATAATCATTTCTCCTTTTGTATTTATATTTCTGCATGTAGTCTTAGGCTACAACAAAAATGCCAGTTTGTCGATAGTTTTTATAATTTTGTTAAGTAATTTCTTTATCCCAGCAAAATTAAACTCAGCCAGATAAATAAAATTCCGGAAATAATGCCCATTATGGACAGGTGCCAGTTGCCGTACTCTTTAGCAAGCGGCAAAAGGGTATCAAAAGCAATATATGTCATAATTCCGGCAACAGAAGCCATCAAAAAACCTACCAGAATTTGCGGAACAAATAAGCCGAAAATAAAAACTCCGAACAATGCTCCGATAGGTTCGGTGATACCTGACAATGTTGCATACAGCATTGCATATCTTCTTTTTCCGGTAACATGATATATCGGAATAGCAACAGAAATACCTTCCGGAATATTATGAATAGCAATTGCAAGCGCAACAGAAACCCCGAGCGTAACATCTTGAGTAGTCGTTAAAAATGTCGCCATACCCTCGGGAAAATTGTGAATACAAATAGCAACCGCCGTCAACAAACCTGCCCGTTTCAATTTTGAGTGACTGCGCGAAGCAGCCTCCATATCATCAGGATTTAACAACTCTTCCGTATCCACATGATCCGGCAAAAAATAGTCAATCAGCATAGATATCACTATCCCGAGAATAAATCCGCCAAATACAAGCCACTGGTATGCATTAGGGAAATTCAACTTCAAAAGTCCTTCTGCTCCGGGAATAATATCAACAAAAGATATAAAAATCATTACCCCTGCCGAAAAACCCAGCCCGAAAGACAGAGCCTTTAAATTATCCTTGCTGGTAATAAATGCAATAGCCCCGCCGATTGAGGTAGTCAAGCCTGCAAACAGGGTAAGTCCGAATGCTGCTGCGAAATTACTGTGTGTAATCATAAAATTAATGTCCTTCTCATTTATATTATCACAAAAAATTTAAAATTAAGGAAAATTTCCGGCAGCAAAACAAAAAAGGCATGCCTTTCAAATAAAACATGCCTTTACGGAGTTGAAAACAGTTGTATTGTAAAGAATTGTAAACAAAAATTCAAAAATACATCGGGGGGCTGAAACCATGTCAGCAACATGGTTTTAGCCTGTTTTGTAATTGAAAAATTTTAACAGAAATAAATATTTTGGACATGCCCGGAAAACAGGGTACAATTATAGTATGCTCAAGTTTTGAGAGATTTCTTGTAGAGGTTAAATGATGTTTGAGACAGTCAAGAAAAATCTTTTGCGGATACAAGAAGAAATCGCACCTTGTAAACCAAAAATAATCGCAGTTACGAAGTATTTTGACGAAAAAGCGATGCAGGCGGCTTATGATGCCGGTTTGAGAGATTTCGGAGAATCAAGAGCAGTTGAAGCAATTGAAAAAATTGCAAACCTGCCTGATGAAGTAAGGGAAAATTCTAATTTTCATTTTATAGGTCATTTACAAACCAACAAAGTGAAACATGTTATAAAAGTCTTTGATTACATTCATTCGGTTGATTCCGTAAAACTTGCACAAAGTATTTCACAGCACGCATCGGAATCCGGAAAAATACAGAAAATACTTATTCAGATAAATAATGCTAATGAAGAGCAGAAATTCGGGTTTTCCAAAGAAACTGTTTGTGAAGCATTAGCACAAATCTTGCAATTACCTGCAATTGAAGTCGTTGGTGTAATGAATATGGCACCTTTAGGGCTTGCAGAAGATAAAATTGCAGAATTGTTCACTGAAATAGTACAAATCAGAAATACTCTGGAAAAAGAATGTAACTGCAAATTACCCGAGGTTTCAATGGGGATGAGCCAGGATTATAAAGTTGCAGCCCGTTGCGGCGCAACAATTTTGAGGATAGGTAGAAAATTATTTGAACAATAAACGGAGGAAAAAGCGGTGGCAGCAATAGTAGATAATTTCAAAAAGGTTGTAAATTTTGTAGTAGAAAGTATCGGCGGAGAAGACAGCCCGTTCGGAATGATGAACGAGCCGGATGAAGATGATGTATATGATTATGTTGAAGACGGCAACGCTGTAAGAGAAGTCGCACCTTCCTCCTATCAGCCTGTTGTTGAAAAAAGAGAATCCAAAATTGTAAATCATCCGAG
This sequence comes from Candidatus Gastranaerophilales bacterium, assembly GCA_944325095.1. Taxonomy (GTDB): domain Bacteria; phylum Cyanobacteriota; class Vampirovibrionia; order Gastranaerophilales; family Gastranaerophilaceae; genus Zag111. Next base: position 9,540 of record CALUYV010000027.1, read on the forward strand.
CATAAATAGAGGCGGAAATGAAGTTGTAGTTGTTGAACCTCGTTCTTTTGACGATGCTGCCACAATCGTTCAACACTTAAAAGATAAAAAAATTGTTATGCTGAACCTTCATTTGCTTGATAAAGAACAATCTCAAAGAACTATTGATTTTGTCTGCGGTGCTTCACAAGCATTGAACGGAAACCCTAAAAAAGTAGGGGATTTAGTATTCGTATTTGCACCTAGCAATGTAACATTAACTGCGGATATGAATCCTCAACAAAGCAAATTTAACGATTCTTTGTGGAGAACATCTCTGCAATAGAATAATTTTGGTATGAGAAGAGAGATAGTTTAAATATTTATAGGATAATCTTTTGATTATCCTTTTTATTTTGTGTTAAAATTTTTATTATATAATGCTTAACTAAAGGAAATAAAATGTTAGTCAATCAGATAAACCCAAATACAACATTCACAGCAGGTAAATTTATAACACCGGAAATGCACGGTAAAATTGAATATCTGCTTACAAAAATGAACTCGGAAACAAAAGAACATTCTAATAACTACAGGCATTGTTCTGTTTTTATCAAAAGCCTTAAATATCAAAATAAGGCTGAATTTACCGACGGGCGAATGATTTTTAACAAAACTGCTCCGGATAAACAAATGGTCAAAGAGTCTTTTCTTAATTTTGACCATTCCTACCTTGTGATAAATAATAAAACCGGTGAAATTATTGAGTATGACAAACCGCTTTTGAGCAGTTGGAAACAATTATTTAAAAAAGCAGAAATGTATTTGAATTCGTTTATAAAAAACTATGATAATTCATCTCTGGTAAAAAAGGAATGGTTAAAGCATAAGGAACTAACCCCCGAGGGTGAGAAAGTATCAAAAATGCTTGAATTTTATGTTTAATAATATCTTAGTCCGGAAAATCTGTTAAAATTTGCTTCTTTTCATTTTGTCCATCATTTTCATAGCCTGAACCATTGCTTTTTTCTCATTCTTCTTACCGAATCCGCCGAACATTTTTTGCATTTTATTCATTCCGCTCATCATCATGCGCATTTGCTCAAACTGTTTAACATAAATATTTATTGTATGCATATCCATACCGCAGCCCTTTGAAATCCGTTTTTTTCTTGCTGTATTCATAATTTCCGGATGTTCTCGCTCTTCAGGGGTCATACTTTGTATAAAAACTTCTATCTTTTTAAACTCCGTTTCACTTGCATGCGAAATCTTTTCTCTATCCTCTTTTTTAATATTGACACCCGGCAGCATTCCAAGCAGCTGGTCAACTGAACCAAACATTTTCATTTGTTTTTGCATATTTAAAAAATCATTATAAGAAAACTGTTCTTTCTGGATTTTTTCCTGCATTTTCAATGCTTCTTTTTCATCAAAAACTTCCTGCGCGCGTTCAACCAGCGACACAATATCCCCCATACCGAGGATTCTTGTTGCCATACGCTCCGGATAGAAATCTTCAAGAGCATTTAGTTTTTCTCCGGTACCTGTCAATTTAATAGGTTTACCCGTACAATGAACAACAGATAAAGCAGACCCGCCTCTTGAATCACCATCAAGTTTTGTTAAAACAAGACCGGTTAATCCTATCTGTGCGTCAAAATTCTCTGCAACATTAACGGCTTCCTGCCCCGTCATTGCATCAATTACAAGCAGTTTTTCCTGAGGTCTGAAAACTCTGTCTATAATTAACAATTCCGCCATCATTTCGGTATCTATTTGTAACCGGCCGGCAGTATCAAGCACCAAAACATTGAACCCTTTTTCTTTTGCATAATCTACAGCCCTGCGGACAATTTCCTGAACATCCTGACAATCCGGCAGAGTGAAAACTTCACAGCCGATTTCAGAACCAAGTGTCTGCAGTTGTGATATTGCAGCCGGTCTGTAAATATCGCATGCAACAAGCAGCGGATTTTTACCTTCTTTTTTTAGTTTTACGGCAAGTTTTGCGGAAGATGTAGTTTTACCTGATCCCTGCAAACCAAGCATCATAATCAAAGACGGATGACCGTCAAGTTTAAGCGGCTGCAGTTCTCTGCCCAAAAGTTCCACAAGTTCATCATGAACAATTTTCACTAACTGCTGGGAAGGGTCAACACCCTGCAAAATATTTTCACCTTCTGCTTTATCTTTTATCGAAGAAATAAAAGATTTTACAACTCTCAAATTAACATCCGCTTCCAGCAAGGCTCTTCTTATTTCTCTCAAAGCCTCCTGCATATTGTCCTGTGTTAATTCCTTAGACCTTGTACCGGAAATTATATTTTGCAGTTTTTCGCTTAAATTATCAAACATGTGTAATCCCTTTTCAACTGTAATTCGTATGTTAATATTAGCATAAAAAAATACCTTATAGAAATGTTTTCTACAAGGTATTTTTCTGAGATTAAATTTATTATGCTTCCTGCGTTTGCGGCTGCTGTTTCTGTTTTGATTTTCTTTCTTCCCAGAAATCAACCAGCATACTGCAGAAGAAAATACTTGAATATGTACCGACAACAACACCGAGCATTATGGCAAATACAAAATCTTTCGTTGTAGAACCGCCGAAAAGATATAATGCTAATAATGTCAGGAAGGTTGTCAAAGATGTATTAACACTTCTTGCAATAGTCTGATTAACAGAAGCATCCACGATTTCGCCGAATGTCATTTTTTTACCGTAATATCTGAGATTTTCTCTGATTCTGTCGAATGTAACAATGGTATCGTTTATTGAGAAACCCAGAATAGTAAGTATTGCTGTCATAAACAGGTTGTCAATCTGGACATTACAGAAGATACCGAGAAGTGAAAATACACCAATAACGAATAAAATATCATGCACCAGACCGAGTATTGCTGCAATTGCATAATCCAGTTTAAACCTGAAAGAAATATATGCAATCATTGCAAGAAGGGCAAGTGCCAGTGCAATCATTGATTTTTGCAGCAATTCTTTACCAAGTGTCGCACCGACAGAGGTAAACTGAATGAGTGATGAATTTTTATAATTAGAACTCATTATTGATGAAATATTCTTTGATAATTCAGAACCTTCTTTTATAAAGTGAGTTCTGATAGAAACAATTGAATTAATACCGTTATCTTCTTTAGTAATTTTATTACCCTTGATAACCTGAATATAAGGATTTTCTACCCCTATTTTTGCAAGATCTTCACGGGTAGCGGCAAGTTGCTTATTTGTAACATTGTCAGATGTTCCGTACTGCAAAATGGTACCGCCCGTATAATCTATGCCGACTTTAACCGGAGTATGAGTAGGATATGTTATTGTTGAATAAATCATAGCTGCTATCCCCGGCAAAAGAAGCACAGCAGATAAACACATCCATAAAATTCTATATTTTACAACATGTACCGTATTTTTTCCTATATTAAACATTCTACCTTACCTCACCTTTCCTAATCTAAAATACCAAAACGGGCTTTTTCGCGTTTAGTTTCAGTTGCTTCATATCCCTTTCCGATTTCAGCTTTAGACAGACCGAATAAGGCAGGATATTTTAATTCTCCCGTACCGAATACTATATGCATAAAGGTTCTGGTAACCGTAATTGCTGTGAACATAGAAACAAGAATACCGATACCAAGTGTTAATGCAAATCCCTGAACAACACCTGAACCGAGATAATACAAAATAACACATGAAATAATTGTTGTCATATTTGAATCGAAAATACTTGTCCATGCTCTGTCAAAACCTGCTGAAATAGCAGTGAACAGATTTCTTCCGGCTCGCAGTTCTTCTTTGGTTCTTTCAAATATCAGGATATTGGCATCAACCGCCATACCGATTGAAAGAATAAATGCTGCAATACCGGCAAGAGTCAATGTTACAGGAACTATCTTGAATATTGCAAATACAATTAAACCGTAAACAACAAGAGCAAGGTTCGCAATCAAACCAGGCAATCTGTAATAGAAAAGCATAAACAGCATTACAAGAGCAACACCGACAATACCTGCAACTTTTGATTTTGCAATACTGTCAGCACCGAGTGTCGGCCCGACCTGACTTTCTTCAATGATATCAGACGGAACAGGCAGTGCACCTGCATTCAAATAGTCAACCATTTCCTGCGCTTCCTGACTGTCAAAGCCGCCGTCGCCGCCGGAAATTTGTGCTTTTCCGCCTAAAATAGGCTCATTGATATTCGGAGCAGTTCTCATTTCTCCTTCATAGAAAATTGCCATAGGCTTTCCTACAAGTTTCTGAGTTAATTGAGCAAATTTAGTTGCTCCCTTAGCGTTAAATTCAAGTGATACTACGAACTCTCCGCTTGGATCCGAGCCGATGGAAGCAGATTTTAAATCTTCACCGGTGATTTGCGGCTGTTCCCATATAATTTGTCCTGTTGTTTTATCCCTGACGATTTCACCGTTTTCATCAAGTTTAGGTGCTCTGAAATCCAATTGTGCGGTTTTACCCAAAATTTCTTCCGCTTTTTTGGTATCAGTTTCACCCGGAATTTCAACAAGCAAACGTTTGTCGCCTATTTGAGCAACACTGATTTCTTCAACACCCATGTTATTTACACGGTGTTCAATAGCGTATTTCAAATTGCTCATAACAGACGGTGTAATTTCTCTGACTGTATCTGTTGTTCTTGCTTCAAGCAGAATTCTTGAACCGCCGACAAGGTCCAGTCCGAGTTTTGTAGGTTTTTTGTATATTACAATAACACTTGCAATAACAAGGCACACAATAACCCAAAACCAAATAAGTTTGTTTTTCAATTTTTTACCCTCTTATATATCTGATACTACGACTAATCTCCATAAAATTTAACCGAATTATTTGCCCAATTCCGCTTTGACACTGTCAAGAACTTTGTACAATTCTTCTTTTTCAGACTCATCAAGAACTGTCAGCGGTTTTCTTACATATTCTTCAATAAGTCCTTCATGTGCAAGAGCCGCTTTTACCGGAATAGGATTCGGTGCCATAAATAATTTCTTAAATACAGGATACAAAGTCTGATGCATATTTTTAGCCGCAAGAAACTGTCCTGTCTTGAAATTTCTTATCATAGACTTCAATTCGGTGCCGAAAAGATGAGAAGCAACAGAAATAACACCCTGCGCTCCCAGAGAAAGCATAGGCAGCGTCAAACTGTCATCCCCTGAATATATTGCAAAATCTTTCGGACACAATGTTTTTAATTCGGTGACTTTATCCATATCACCGAAACTTTGTTTTAATGCAACAATGTTATCATATTTTTCGGCAAGATATGCTGCTGTTTCCGGAAGCATATTTATACCCGTTCTTGACGGGATATTATACATTATCACCGGCAGGTCGGTAGATTCCGCTACAGCAGAAAAATGTTCTATTAAGCCTTTTTGATTCGGCTTGTTATAATATGGCACAACAGATAAAATCGCATCAACTTCTTCTTTTTGTGCGAATTTTGAATATTCAACCGCAGAAGCCGTTGAATTTGAACCTGCCCCGAGAATTATTTTAACCCGATTTTTAGCCGCCCTTTTTACGGAACTGACCAACTCAATTTCTTCTTCGTTTGTTAAAGTCGGAGATTCACCGGTTGTTCCCGCAACAAGGATAGCATCGCTTCCGGATTTTACCAGATAATCGGCGAGTAATTCCACTTTATCATAATCAATTACTCCATCCTTGCCCATAGGCGTAACCATTGCAGTAATAACCTCTCCGCAGTCATATCTTAGTGCCATATAACTAAACCTCTACTTTCCCTCGTCTATAATAACCTTTTTAGATTATATTACAAACTTAAATATATTGTTTAAAATATTAAGATATTTAATTAATGTATTTAAAAATTTTAATTTCAATTCTTTTGTGATAAAATTTTGGTATGAAAGGGATAAAAATACCGAAAAAAAACAGATTGTATTTTGCTGCAATACTGACAATAGTCGGGATACTTGTATGGGCATTTATCACGGCAGGAATGATTACCCGTGATTTTAACAGACAGCAGAGAACCGCACAGGGAGAGAGTCAGGAAGCCGTCGTCAGCGGAATTATTCTTACTGAAACAAAAGATGCAAAAAAATACTGGGAAATATACGGCGACACCGGAGAGTGGAACGGAAATAAAAGTATCGCACAATTAAACGGAGTTATAGGAAATTTTTATAAAGACAATGAAGTTTCCATGAGTTTCAAATCTTCAAAAGGAACATATAATGCCAAAGCAGGCGACATCACTCTGTATAAAGATACAATAGTTGCCCTAAAAGACGGGATAACCCTGAAAGCAGACAAACTTCACTGGATAGATTCGCATACGCCTATCATTGCGGAAGGCAATGTCGAAATTCAAAAAGATACCCGATTTATATCACTGGCAGACAAAATAGAGATAAGTCCGGACTATGAAAGTTTTAAAATAACCGGAAATACAGTATCAAAAGTTTATGAGGATAAGTAATGAAAAAGATATTAACAGGTATATTTACAGTTTTGATGTTAACCGGACTGGGAGTTTACGCTTCTGATCTTGTTATTGAGTCAAAAACACAAACCTTCAACGAAAGCGACAACAAGATAAAATTCAACGGAAATGTTAAAGTTTCCATTGATGATTTAAAAGTTGTCGGAGATAGTGCGGATGTTAATGTTACAAACGACCAAAAACTCGATACCGCTACATTTTATGACAAACCATACGCTTTTGAAATAAAGAAAAACAAAAAACGGGAAGTTAAAGCAAATATTTTAAAAGTATCGCTTTTATCAAAGGTAATCAGAGCGGAAGGGGACACCCAGTCTATAGTATTTGAAGGTAAAACTCCTGTCGTTGTAATAAATGCCGATGTTCAGGAATACGACACCAAAACGGGAATAATGCTTGCCGAAGGAACTGTAACAATGCGCTACAAAGACATTGAAACATTTTCCAACAATGCAGAAATTACAACCGAAAAAAACGGTGACTTAAAAAAACTTGTACTAATCGGAAATGCCCGTGTAAAACAGGATAAAAACGAATCTTTAGCGGATAAATTTGTTTACGAAGCGCAGACAGGAAAGTTGACCGCCTACGGAAACACTACATCAAAATCAGCAATGGAAGACGGTTCTGTTTTAACATTAAAATCCGCATACCAGGAATACAGCCAGAAAAGTTCGGTATTTAATGCCAGCGGTAATGTAAGAATATGGTATCAGGATTATTATGCAGCCGGCCCTAAAGTTACTCTTTACCCGACAAAAGGTTCAACCAAACCAAATGAAGCATATTTTACCGGACGTTCAAGCATAACACAGGGTGTCAGAACCATTTATGCAGACAGGATTAAAATGACAATGGATCCGAAAAGTTTTGATGCACAGGGAAATACCCGTACCGTTATCAAAAATGTAGGTTCCGGCTCGGATGAAAATATGACATTAGGATTATAAGAATATGAAAGAAAAACTTGATAAAGCACTGGAATGTTTTAAGAAAAAAGACTGGAACGGAGCAATTGATTTATTCACTTCTATTTTAGAAGTTGATACAAATAATGCAGAAATATATAACAATCTGGGATTGTGCTACGCAAATACCGGCGATGAAGAAAAAGCCGAAAAAAATTATTTGAAATGCATTGAATTGAACCCTAAAATTCCTCAATGTTACATAAATCTGGTTGATATATATTACAAACAAAAAAGAATGGGAGAAGGAATAAACATTTTATCTTATGCAATCGATATGCTTGATGATAATTTATTATTCCGTCATTACCTTGCAAGATTTTATATGGAAGATGCAAAACAAGATTTAGCAATTGACGAACTTGTTTATATTCTGGAAAAACAGCCGGATAATTATGATGCATATTATGACCTTGCAAAAATATATTTTGATTTCGGCAATTACGATTCTGCTATAGAAAATCTTGAAAATGTACTTGAATACAAAACAGATAATGAATTAATTTATTATTATCTTGCTGAAGCATATCAGGCAAATGATGAAATTGACAAAGCTATATCTAATTTCTTAAAAGCAATTGCAGCTAACAACAGATTTCCGCTGCCGTATAAAAAAGTCGCAATCCTGTTTATGGCAAGAGGAGATTACGAAGATGCAGCAGAATATCTGGAAGATTATTTAAATTTTGATATTCCGCAGGAAGAAAAACAAAACATTGAAAAACTTTTAGACAATATAAAATCAAAAATTAAAGGTAATCAATGAAGAGTAAATACTGGATTGCATTTTCGTCAATAGAACAAATTGACAGCAGTTTTATCCTGAAACTGTATGAGCATTTTGGCGATATAGAAACAGCATTCAATTCAACAGAACAAATGCTCAAAAAAATAGACTCTCTGAGCGTGAAGAAAACTGAGAATTTTCTGCGGCTGAGAGATAAGGTTGACATAGATAAAACTTTTTCGGAAGTTGAAACAAGAGGAATAAACTTCCTGACATTTGAAGATGAAAACTATCCGCCGCTTTTAAAACAAATTTCAAACCCGCCTGCAGTTTTGTACTATAAAGGAAAACTGTTTGAATGCAATCTGGAAAAAACTCTTGCAATTGTAGGCTCAAGAAAAGCAAGTTCCTACGGGCGGGAAGATTTAAAGAAAATAATATCAGGTTTGCAGAACACGGATATTTGTATAGTTTCGGGACTTGCGGCAGGAATAGATACTGTTGCTCACATGGCAGCAATAGAAAATAACCTGAAAACAATCGGAGTTATTGCAAGCGGTTTTGATTACACATATCCCGCAAGTAACAAAACTCTTTATCAAAGTATTGAAAACGGCTATGGAGCAGTGGTAACAGAGTATTATCCGACCTTTGAACCCGTAAAATTCAGATTCCCTCAAAGAAACAGAATTGTATCAGGATTATCGTACGGAACTCTGGTTTCAGAGGCTTCTTTAAAAAGCGGAGCCTTGATTACCGCAAATCTGACATTAGAACAGGGCAGAGAATTGATGTGCATTCCCGGTTTGATATCAAATCCCAATACACAGGGAATCTATAAACTCTTGAAAAACGGAGCGGCACTGGTTACAGAAAGCGAAGATATTCTGAATGCTTTAAACTGGGAAATAAAAAAAGAGCAGCCGTCAGAACAACTTGTATTGCCTATGATGACAGCAGAAGAAGAAATTATATACAAAAATCTTGAGATTGAAGAAAAAGGTATAGATGAATTAATGAACATCACAAAAATGAAACTGGATGATTTATTGATGAACTTGACAACAATGGAGCTTAAAGGCATAATAAAACAGTGTGACGGGGATAGATATAAAAAGGTATAGAAATGGCAGAAACTAAAAGCAAATCTAAAGAAAAATCACTGGTAATAGTCGAGTCACCGGCTAAATCAAAGACCATAAAAAAAATTCTCGGAAATGAATACCAGATAGAAGCAAGTTACGGCCACATAAGAAATTTGCCGACAAAAGATTCTGCCACCCAGAATCTTGGTTTTGATGTTAATAACAATTTTGAACCGAAGTTTGAAATCATCCCCGGAAAACAACAGGTTGTAAAAAAATTAAACGAACTGGCAAAAAAAGTTGACAAAGTGTATCTTGCATCAGACCCCGACCGCGAGGGAGAAGCAATTGCATGGCATGTAAGACAGGTTTTGAAAGTGCCGGATGACAAAATCTGCAGAATTGTGTTCAATGAAATTACCCCGAAAGCCGTCAAATACTCCGTTGAAAATCCGCGCTCGATTGATATGGATATGGTGCAGGCGCAGCAGACAAGACAAATTTTGGATAAACTTGTAGGTTTCAAATTAAGTCCAGTATTATGGAAGCAAATAGGAAACAGAAATTTATCTGCAGGCAGAGTTCAATCTGTAGCACTCAGAATGATTTGTGAAAGAGAAGATGAAATCGAAGCCTTTAAGCCGCAAGAATACTGGTCGATTCATGCCAGCCTTGACAAAGACGGAAAAATATTTGATGCAGAATTATCAAAAATAAAAAATAAAGCCGTTGAAAAAAATATTAAAAATAAAGAAGAAGCACAGAAAATTGTTGATTACTTAACAAATCCGCAAACGGAATATCAGGTTTCCAAAGTTACAAAAAAATCAACCAAACGAAAACCGACTGCACCGTTTATAACATCAACAATGCAGCGGGCAGCAAGTTCAAAACTCGGTTTCGGGGTTTCAAAAACAATGCAGGTTGCACAAAAATTATACGAAGGTATTGAAATTGACGGAACCCCTGTCGGTTTGATTACATATATGAGAACAGACAGTGTCAGAGTTTCCGATGATGCAAGAGATATGGCGCATGATTTTATTGTGCAAAATTACGGAGAAAAATATTATCCGGAAAAACCTAATATTTATGCTAAAGGAAAACAAAATGTTCAGGATGCGCACGAAGCCATCCGTCCTTCTTACCCTGAAAGAACACCGGAAAGCATTAAAAAATATCTTGATAATGACCAGTACAAATTATACAAATTAATTTGGGAAAAATTTATGTCCTCTCAAATGGCATCTGCCGAGATTGCCAATAAAACAATTGAGATTACATCCGGTGATTACACTCTTAAAGCAGGGACGAGCAAAATCACTTTTGATGGATTTTTAACACTTTATAATGATTCAGAAGAAGAGGAATCAAAAGATTCCGATAAAAAAATTCCTGATTTGGAAAACGGCGACAAAGTAATCTGTAAAAAAATTGAGCCGAAACAACATTTCACCCAGCCTCCGCCAAGATACAACGAAGCCTCTCTGGTTAAGGCACTGGAAGAATACGGCATCGGGCGTCCGTCAACATACGCAACCATTATTACCGTTATACAAACAAGAAAATATGTGGAGAAAAAAGACAAAGCATTATATCCTACATTATTGGGCAGAACGGTATCAAAACAGTTAGTCGCACAGTTTGCGGATATTATGGATTACAAATTTACTGCGGGAATGGAAGCAAAACTGGATGAAATTGCAGAAAAAAAAGTCGGCTGGGTTAAAGTCCTGCAGGATTTTTATACTCCGTTTATGGATGAAGTAAATTCTGTCATGAAAACAGCACAAAAAGTTACCATTGAAACAAAATTTACCTGTCCTAACTGCGGAAAACCAATGGTTTTAAGAACCAGCAAAACAGGTTCGCAATTTTTGGGCTGCTCGGGGTATCCGGACTGCAAAACGGCAATGTCAATAAATGTTATGCAGGAAATGGAAGCCAATGAAGGCTCTACAGGTGAAAAACCGCAGGAAATATGTGAAGAAAAATGTGAAAAATGCGGTTCAGATATGATATTCAAAATCGGACCTTACGGGAAATACATGGAATGCACAAACGAAAACTGCAAACATCGTAAACCTTACAGAAAATCAACAGGCGTGCAATGTCCAAAATGCGGAAAAGGAACAATTGTAGAAAGAAAATCAAAAAGCGGCAAAATATTCTACGGATGCGACAAATATCCTGAATGCGATTTTGTATTATGGAATGAGCCGACCGGTGAAAAATGCCCTGAATGCGGAAATCTTTTAGTAAAAAAAGTTCTAAAAAAAGGAACAGTAATTTCATGTTCAAATATAAAATGCTCCTACAAAAAAGAACTTGAACCGGCGGAAATTACTCAGGAAGTATAATAATTCTCTACAATATAACTCTCAAGAATTGTATAATCCGAAAAAATTTTGTATAATAAAAAAGAGAAATAAAGAAGGATTATTATACAATGGCGGTGAGTAAAGAGGAACTATTTGCAAAATACAAACAATTGAAATCCGAAGGGGTTAATATAACTCTTATGGAGTTAAAAAAACAAATGGAAGCAGAAACTTCCGGAGCACAGGATGG
>CALUYV010000028.1 GCA_944325095.1 Candidatus Gastranaerophilales bacterium
TTACAGCCGTCTGAAACATTCCTGACAGTAATTAAAGAATTTGTTGTAGATCAGATTATTGATGAATACGGCACCCCGAAATATGCCTGGGTTGATTCAACCGATCCTGATAATACAGGCAATGCTGATGCAAAAGCACAATGGTACACAAATCTGTTTAAAAGAATGCAGCAAGGATATAAAGCATTAGAAAACGGTCTTGCTTCTTCTGCAGAATGGATTGAATATGCACTGGAAAGCGGTATTGTTACAATGGAACAGGTTGATTCAACATATACCTGGCAGGGACTTGATTATAAAGCCTGCTCAAGAATTACGGAAGAAACTGATGATGCTGCCGTAACTAAAGCAGAAGCAGAATACTCAAGAACAATGAATGACATAGAAGCAAAAGATAATATCTATGATCTGGAATTGAAAAATATTGATACCGAACACTCTTCATTACAGACTGAATATGAATCAATAAAAAATGTTATCTCTAAAAACATTGAAAGAACATTTAACTTCTATAAAAATGCATAAAATTTTATAAAAAAATAATATTACTAAACAGGGTATAATAACTTATTATACCCTGATATTACCACTTGAAATTTTCTGACTTTTATATACAATTAATCTTAATTGTATAGTTTAGATATAGAAGGGATACTTGGGATTAAATGATTAATTTCGATTATAGAAATGCGGATTCCAGTGTAATAGGTACAGAAAACGGATTGGATCTGGCAAATGAATTTGCACAATATAAAAATCGGATTACAGAAATTATAGCAGATTTAAACAAAAGAAAAGATAAACCCGGACAATGGCTGCAATGGATGAATTTGGGCTACAATGAAGAAACACTGTGGTATGTAAAAGAATATGCATCAATGGTAAGAGGCAGGTTTGATAATATTCTTGTTCTCGGAATAGGCGGTTCTGCACTTGGCGGACTTGCTGTCACCGAAGCACTGCTTAAGCCGTACTGGAACCTTTTAACTCCCGAGCAGCGAAACAATTTCCCGAGAATATTTTTCTTAGATAATATTGATCCCGACACAATGAGCAGTCTTTTTGAACTTCTTGATTTTAAAAAGACTCTGGTAAATGTTATTACAAAATCCGGCTCAACGGCAGAAACAATGTCGCAATTCATGATTGTCAAAGACATTCTGGTAAAAGCAGTCGGAGAAGATGAATACAGAAAGCATGTTGTTGCAACAACAGATAAACAAACTGGTGTATTAAGACAAATCGCTGAACAGGAAGGGTATAAAACTTTCGTTGTTCCTGATGATGTCGGCGGCCGGTTTTCCGTATTTTCGGCTGTCGGATTAGTTCCGTTAGCACTTGCCGGCATTGATATTGACGAAATTATGAACGGTATCAAAGATATGGATCTTGCTCTTAAAAATACCGATATAAATGAAAATATTGCCGCACAGAATGCTCTTATCCAGTTTTTAATGGATGTTAAAAAAGGAAAGAATCTGTCGGTAATGATGCCGTATTCAAGCAGATTGAGGTACATTTCCGACTGGTATGCTCAACTCTGGGCTGAATCTCTCGGCAAATGTGAAACTCTGCAGGGCGAGCATGTTCATATAGGGCCGACACCTATCAAGGCTCTGGGGGTAACAGATCAGCATTCACAAATCCAGTTATATAATGAAGGACCTAATAACAAGATTATTACATTTATAAGAGTTGAAAATTTTGACACAACCCTCGAAATTCCTAAGATATTTGAATATACGGGGATTGGTTATCTCGGCGGGAAAACAATTAACAGTTTGATGAACGCAGAAGCGGATTCAACAAGAGTTTCTCTTTCAGATTATGCAAGGCCGACGGTAACTGTTACTTTACCGAAAATTGACGGCTATCATGTTGCGCAGCTTTTATATATGCTTGAAGTTCAAACTGCAATTGCCGGAGAATTGTATAATATAAATACTTTCGATCAGCCGGGTGTCGAGCAGGCAAAAAATTACACTTACGCTTTAATGGGCAGAGCAGGTTATGAAGATTCGGCAAAAAGTCTGCAGACAAAACTTGAAATGATTACAAATGCCTGAAAATCGGGATATCTGAATGAAAGTATTTTTTAAATTACTATTAATATTAATACTGGGTGTTTTCACATTTATAAACTTAACTGATTCAGGATTTGCTCAAATGCTTTTGCATGGTTCTGTAGAAAAAGTTCCTGACGGTTTTTTCGGTACATGGAGAGTTGTATCTAATCTTGTTGAAACTGATTCTCCGGAAAGATTCAAGCCCAGAGGTGTTGATCTCTGGAACTTATACTCAGAGTATAACGTCATAATATTAAGTAACCCGTTTTCGGGTGCAAAAGCTGAAATAAGCATTAATAATGCCGGAAAAACCTTTATTCAGTTTTCGAAAACAGGAAAATACGAGGATAAAATCCTTACGGATAAAGTTAGTATAAATATATCCGGGGATAATTTCACGGGGATTGATGAGATAAAACTGGATACATTATCAGGTGTTGACGGAAAAGTTATTAAAACACAAACGGCTAAATATGCAATAAAAGGCGAAAGAATATCGGGACAAGATGTAATCGTTAAGTGAGGATAGAAAAATGGCACAAGTTTACAATTTCGATATAGTAATTTTAGGCGGAGGCCCTGCAGGATTATCATCAGCACTTTATGCAGCAAGAGGGAATGTTTCAACAGCAGTTATAGATATAAATACTTTCGGCGGACAGCCGGCAAATTATATGACATTGGAAAACTATCCCGGCAGTATAAATACAGGCGGTTTTGAGTTAATGGAAAAATTTGAAGAACAGGCTGATTTATTCGGAGTAAAAAAATTCCCTATGCAGGAAATTTTATCAGTAGATTTAATCTCTAACCCGAAGGTAATCTTAACTTCAGAAGCAAGGTTTAATGCCGGAGCGGTTATTATTGCAACCGGAGCGCAGGCAAAAAAACTCGGGATAAAAGGGGAAAAAGAATTTGCCGGACGGGGAGTAAGTTATTGTGCGGTGTGTGACGGTGCATTTTTTAAAGATAAAACTGTTACTGTTGTGGGCGGCGGAAATTCTGCAATAGAAGAAGCAATGTATCTTTCAAGATTTGCTTCTAAAGTTTATATCGTCCACCGAAGAAATGAACTCCGGGCAGATAAAATATTACAGGAAAGATTAAAATCTTTTTCAAATATCGAAATAATTTATAATTCGGTAGTAAAAGAAATCGCAGGAGAAACAGCAGTTTCAAAAGTTATTTTATGCAATACAATCAGTAATGAAATCTCTGAATTGCAAACGGACGGCGTTTTCCCGTATATAGGAATGACCCCTAATGTAAAAGAAATTAATGGTCAAATCAAGCAGGATGCAATGGGTTTTATTCATACGGATGAAAATTTAAAAACTTCTGTTGAGGGTGTTTATGCTGCTGGAGATGTTCGGGTAACCCCTTTAAGACAGGTTATTACAGCGGCTGCTGACGGGGCTGTTTGTGCGGTTTATGCTGTTAAATATCTTGAAACAATAAAAGAAAAAGTTGTATAATTTTTCTAATATTAATATTTATTAATATTATCAAAAAGCCTTGTGTAACAATACATAAGGCTTTTTAAAATCTTAAAATTATTATTAAAAGTAAAGAAAATATTAATACGATATAAAGATTATGTAAGGAAATCAAAGTTTAAGTATTTTTTAATTTATAATAAGAATGTAGATAACAATAGATGGAGAAAATAATTATGCAATCAGTAAATGAGATCCTTTCAAAATTAGAAAATGCAGATAATGTAACAAAAAATAAATTGGAAAATCAATTAGTAAGCATAGGTACATCAGTTGTTCCTCAATTAGTTGACCAACTGCAAGTTGTAAGAGGAGTAAAAAGAGGTGTTGTTGCAATGACTCTTATCAGACTCGGAGATGTATCTGTAAGTTACCTTGAAAAAGCTGCTCACGAAAATAAAGATTTTGAATGGGTTGCTGAATATCTAATCAGAGAAATCAAAGGACAGGCTGCATAATAATTTATAATAAAATAATATTAGAAAAAGAGAGATTAACTGACGAATGTTAATCTCTCTTTTTATGATAAAATGAAACTTATGAAAGAATATGATAATTTTAATTATACCTGTTTATTTGGCGGGGGAGCAATAAGAGGAGCAGCGCACGCAGGTGTTGTAAAGTGCCTTGAAGAACTCGGAATACACCCGCATACAATTGCCGGTTCCTCTGTCGGAGCAATGGTTGCTATGCTTTATGCAGTGGGCTGCACGGCTGAAGAATTATCAGAAGCTTTTTTATCCGTAAATTTTGAATTATTCAGAGATATTTCATTCGGGTTTGGTTTCAACCAGAAATTTGCATTGAGCAAAGGTGAAGTTTTTTTGAATTGGCTCAGAGAATTGATAGAAAAAAAATATTACGGCGAGAAATATGTAAGCGGACAAAATAAACCTGTAAAATTTTCCGATCTGGATAAAAATTTGATAATTATAACAACAGATTTGCATACTTTTAAATGCAAAGAATTTTCCAAATTTGAAACTCCGGATTACGAAATTGCAATGGCAGTGAGGATTTCGTGCTGTATGCCGGGGTTAATGAGAGCAATACATGTCGGAAATGAACTTCTTGTTGACGGAGATTTAATGAAAGGGAAGCCGATGTGGCATTTGTCCGAAAATTTGAAAAACAGCAGCAACAGGATACTGGAAATAAGACTTGAAGGAACTTTTGAAGGTTCTGATGACAGTCCTGTTGAATATGTCAACGGGATGTACTCCTGTATGACATCAACTGAAACAGATTTTATTAAAAATCTGTATGGAAACTCGGATAAATATGATTATCTGGTTATTAACACAGGAAATGTCGTAGTTGTGGATTTTAACTATCCTAAAGAAAAACGACAGGCTATTATTGATGCGGGTTACAGGCAGGCAAAAATATATTTTACAGATACTCTTGTTGAAAAAAAGAAAAAAATTGCCGGCATTTATACAAAAATTCTGAATAATTTAAGACGAATTTATTTCTTTATGGCGCAAAAGAAATTTATGCTTGCCAAAAACTCCACCTCTGAACTTTTTATATACCTTGCAGAGATAAAAAATTATATTGATGACGATATTTATCATTCAATATGCTTATTTCAAAAAATTCTTTTTACAAATGTAAAATCCGGGCTTTTAGGTCGTTCCACATGCAAAAATGCGATTTCCGTTATGAGTACTCTCATAAATATTACAAAGGATCTTGAAAAAAGAGAATCCCTGTTAAAGGGTTATGTCAGCAAATATTCCAATTGACAATAAAATATGTTTGAGATATTATCAACTTGAGATTAGTCGGTTTAAGGCTGGTTTTTGACAATAGAATATGCTCCAGTGGCGGAATCGGTAGACGCGTTGGACTTAAAATCCAATTGGGCGTATAACCCAGTGCCAGTTCAAGTCTGGCCTGGAGCAATCTTTAAAAGACATTTCATAAAGAAATGTCTTTTTTGCTGTTTATAAATACTTAAAAATATTATAGCCTTTTTGAATATTTAATTTAGTCTGCTCCGTCGGAACAATATTTTTATAATCATCAAAATAGAAAGTACATTCTCCGCCTTGAACAACGATTTCTTCCGGCAGAGCAAATCCGCTTTCAATCCTGCAATTTTGTTTTACAAGCCGGCAGGACTCATTTTCCGGTTTAAAAAATCTTATATAAAATAAATCAACAACCTGACCTGAGCCTTTAATTACAAAATTTACATCGCTGCCGGAAGGATAAGCATCTTTAAAATGCCCTGCAAAATTTTTTGCAATTCCCTCTTGAGTTGTTTTCACATCTGTCTTTATTAAATTCTTTTTTAATTTGTCGTATGCAATTTTACACTGAGCGTTTTGCGCAAAATCCACAGGATTATTAAAAAGAAACAAACAGACAACAAACAGAACTACAGCCGGTAATATTATTTGAATTGAAAAACCTGCAGCCGCCCATTTTATTTGGGTCATTTTGAATTCATAAACAGATTTTCTATAATCTGTTTTATATGCCCATTCATTTCCTTTTATGCCGCAGTATATCTGCAAAACAGTTAATAATATCCAGTTTAAACCAAGAGGAAACTGAAACCACATAAGCGGAATTGCAAGTAAAGTTATCCATGCTCTGTATTTTATACCCCAGATAAAAGTAAGTAAAAATGCACCCCAGTTAAAACCTTTCAATTCTGCAGGCATTTCATCCGGAACTGTGTTTTGTTTATTCAAAAGTTTTCGTATTTCTTCAACATCCATAAAGGTACATTACTCTTGATTGATAATTTTTACAAAAGAATCCCAGTTAAAATTTTTAGCAGCAAGTTTTGTTTTAATTTTTTCAAGATTTTGCTGCGGCAGGATTGCAAATTCATTTCCAAAATCTTTATTTAATTGTACAAGCGGAAATTCAAATTCATTAGCAAGTTTTTCAACTTTGATATCATAATTTATTCCCAGAACCTTCACACCAGAAATTAATCCGACAATTAAGGCATGAAATCTCATTGCAACCATATATTTTGCACGGGCAAGATTTTGAACCGTCTGTTCGTCGGTCAATCCGGTATATATTGTTGTTTTTATATCCGAATTTAAGAGATTAACTGCTTTTTCAAACTTTTTGCAGATATCTAAATCTATTGAATCCTGAAACGAATAAATATCAATATCCATTCCGGAAAAATGTGCGGCAACTGCCTGAGCAAGCCTGTCAATAAAATCTTCATTCATGTTTTTGCAATTCCTTAATTGAACCGCAACAGTATTTGTTTTTTCAATTTCCGGAACATTGGCGGAAAATATAGGGTCACAAAGCAATTCAGCGTTTATTCCCCATTTTTTCAAAAGTTCAAAACTTTTTTCATCCCGTACGCTGACATATAAACATCTTTTTAATAACAATGAAGTTAAAAATTTACCAAGAGGGGTATTTATAGGCCCTATTCCCTGTGCAAAAATTATAACTTTTTTCCCGAAAAAAAGACCTGCAAATATTATAAACAAATAGTATAACAAACTTTTTAAACTTGTCACATCCTGCAATAAACTGCCGCCGCCCGAGATTACGAAATCCGTTTTGGAAATTGTCCACAAAACATCAGATATCTTGAACATATTTACACTGCGAATGTATTTAAATTTTCCTTTTGTATATGGCGGATCAGATGATAAAACCGTAACTTTATGCCCGTATTCTTTCAACTTTTTTACTATTACGGATAAAATTGCTTCATCTCCGAAATTTTTAAATCCGAAATACCCTGATAAAACAAATCTTTTTTTAGCCATATCAAGCCTCCGAATTATAAATTTTATAAACCTCATCAAAATACGGAATAGATTTTATTGCTCCGACTCCGTGAGCCTGCAGTCCTGCAGCAATTGCAGCAATTCTGGCAGATTCAGCCGGAGTATAAGATTTTGATATGGCATGCAGATATGCACCGTTGAATGTATCTCCCGTTGATGTTGTATCTACCGCTGTTGCCGCATAATACGGAACAAATACTGTATTTTGCATAGCAGTAACATAGTAACCTTTGTTTTTTCCGGATTTTATTATAATATTTTGAATGCCTCTGTCTGATAAAATTTTTGCCGCATTTTCAACGGAATCAAGTTCAAGAAGATATTGAATATCATTTTTATCGCTTATAAATAATATATCAATAAACGGTACAAGTTCGGCGAATTGTTCTCTTGCCGCCTCTTTTGTTGTCAGATGGCTCGAAAAATTAGGATCGTATGCTGTTGTTATCCCGTTTTCTTTTGCTATTGCAAAGGCTTTCATTACAGATTCTCTTGCTTGAATGGATAGAGTCTGCGTAATTCCGGAAGCATATATAATATTTGCCGATTTGATATAATCTTCATTAATATTTTCTATTGATAATTTTGCAGGCGCAATTTTTTTTCTATAATAAATAAACTCTTTCTCTTCTCCCGGAACTCTTGAAACAAGATATATTCCGTTATTATCTTCAACTGTTGTAACACATGAGATATCAAGTCCTTCTGTTTCCCAGCTTTTGAGCAAATAGTCTTTAAATGCGTCATTGCCAAGACATGTAATAAATCCTACTTTTGATTTTAATCTGCTTGCGGCAACGGCAGTAACAAGCGAATCTCCGCCGTAATACTTATGCAGGCATTCAGCATCTTCAAATTTCTGATTAGTGGAAAATTCAATCAAACTTTCGCCAATTGTAATTATGTCTAATCTTTTATCGGTCATGAGTTCAACTGCTCCAATGTTGTCCGTGCTCTTTTTGTAATCTCGGAATAAGAACCGGCATTAATTAAGTTTCTTCCGACACCGACAGCAAGAGCACCAGCATCAAGATAATCTTTAATTTCAGATAACTTAACATCTCCCTGAGGTATTACCGACAAAAACGGCATAGGGCGAAGAAGGTTTTTTAGATATTCAACACCACCCATTGCGGTAATCGGATATATTTTGACAACGGGAATACGGGATTTCCATGCCGTATAAGCCTCATTTGCGGTTGAAGTTCCTGCAAGAAACGGCAGTTGTTTATCCTTTGATATTTTCAGCAGATTTGTCTGGAAAATAGGGGAGGAAAACAATTTCGCCCCTGATTCAATTGCAACCTGTGCCTGCATTGATGTAATAATTCCTCCTGCGCAAATAATTGCTTTATCTGAAACTTTGCGTATTGCATTAAAAATATTCGGCGTTTCTACATTTACCTCCATAACATCAAGACCGCCGTCAATAAGTGCATTTACTTTATCTATAACATCTTGAGTATTTGAACTTCTTATTATCGGGAAAATTTTATTTTCTCTTAATTTATTTATTATGTTTGTGCTCATATTCTTCCTTTTTTTTTTAATTTATTATATCATAAAATAAATAAGCAGCGGGGAGATTACAATGAAAAAAATAAAAAACTTGTGGTTTTATATTGGTGCATTCTTTATATATGTTTTTTTAACAACGGCAGTCAGTGTAATAGCTGCAATATTTTTGACCAAACCGGTATATGGATTTCTGGTCAAAAATTTTTCACCACTGAATGTCGGTGTATCTAATGACACTATTCTTGTAATTATTGATGATATCACCGCAGAGAAATATACATGGCCGTGGAGCAGCGAACAATATACGGCATTGCTTGATTATTTCCATACATACGCAAAACCTAAAATTGTCGGACTGGATACCTGTATAACAAGTTTTAACACTAAAAATAAAAACAATCTAAAACTTTTAAATGTCATGCAAAACATGAAAACACTTGTTACAGGATTTTCTCCGGCGGCAGAAAGCGATGAAGGGAAATCTTTTTTTGATACTTTTCAAACAAATCAGGCTTTAGATGTTGAAATTGTATCTAAAGATGACTATCCCCGTCCGTTTTATGGAATAACAAATGTTTCTGAGTATCTGGCTTCAAAAAAAATAAATTACGGTTCTGTATATATAAAAGAAGATATTACAACAGGACAGGTTTACAATCAGGAATACATTGTCAGAATAGGTGATAAATTTTATCCGTCGCTTTCTTTAAAAATGTATCTTATGGCATATAACACCAACAAAATAGTATTAGACAAGGATAAAATTATCATTCCTGAAACCGGACTTACAATTCCTATAAATTACTATCCTGATTACAATTCCGGAGATATTGCAAAATCACTTATAACTACACCGATATGGTACTATCAAAATTTTGCAAATTCTTCATATTCGCATATTTCAATTTCAGCCTTCCGGCTGCTTAGAACTTATTATGCTCTTCAAGAAGGAATAACCCCGCAGACGAATCCTGAATTGTACGATATTCAAAACAATCCGGAAGATGCTCTTTATAATCCGGAACTTTTTAAAGATAAAATAATTTTTATAGGGGTAA
This sequence comes from Candidatus Gastranaerophilales bacterium, assembly GCA_944325095.1. Classification (GTDB taxonomy): domain Bacteria; phylum Cyanobacteriota; class Vampirovibrionia; order Gastranaerophilales; family Gastranaerophilaceae; genus Zag111. The sequence continues at coordinate 9,924 of CALUYV010000028.1, forward strand.
ATATCTCAGGCCCGAATAATGATGTTTTAAAAACACCTATGCATGAAAGACATCCGGGTGTTGATATTCAGGCGACATCTTTCGATAACCTCCGCTACGGTGATTTTTTGCATAAAAATATTTATATGTTCTTAATTGATATGGTATTTTTTGCAATACTATCGCTGCTCGTATTCGTTGTAGTAATGAAAACGGATGTTTTTAAAGGTTTATTATCAATTATCGGAATAAATATTATTTATTTTATCCTTTTAGCAGGACTGACAATCTGCGGTTATATTACAAATCCGGTATTTCCGGTTTGTGCGGAAATAGTAACATTAATTTTCGGATATTCTTTCAAGTTTATTTCGGAAAATCGCAATAAAGAGAAAATAAAACAGGCAATGGGGAAATATCTTTCGCAGGATATTATGAAAAATGTCGTAAGCAATATTGATGACCTCAAACTCGGAGGGAAAAGAGCAATTGTTACGGTATTATTCTCTGATATCAGAGGTTTTACAAGTATGAGTGAAAAAATGTCCGCCGAAGATGTTACAAAAATTCTGAACGAATACTTTACCGAAATGGAACCTATTATTACAAAATATAACGGTGTAATCAATAAATTTATCGGGGATGCGGTTATGGCAATTTTCGGAGAACCGATACAGGACATGAACCATCCGGCAAACGCAGTGCGCTGTGCATACGAAATGCTGAAAAAAGTAGAATATTTGAGAGAAAAATGGCTCCATGAAGGCAAACCAAAAATTGAAATAGGTATAGGAATCTGCACAGGAGAAGTTTTCATAGGAAATATCGGTTCGGAAGCCAGAATGGAATATACTGTTATCGGTGATACAGTAAACCTTGCAAGCAGAATAGAAAGTTTCAACAAGGTTTACAAAACAAATCTTCTGGTAAGCAGTTCTACATATTCATATATCGCAGATGCCGCCGATGTAATCAAAATTAATGATGTAAAAATCCGCGGGAAAGCGCAAAAAATGGATATTTATGAAGTTTTGCGTATAGAAAAACCTCACAATAAAGAATAAAAAAACGCAGCAGGTTATCTGCCCCGTTTCAGTCCTTCAAGAATGTAACTTCTTGCAGTAAGAGCCTCTTCTTTGGTAAGAGGTAATGTATCTTTAAGCGGATATTCAATACCGAGATTTTCATATTTTGGTATTGCCATATTGTGATAAGGCAATACATCAAGAGCCTTTATGTTTCTCAAATTTGCAAGGAACATTCCGAGATATTTCAAATACCTTTCATTAAAAGTAATCCCCGGTACGACAACATGTCTTATCCAGACCGGAATATTTTTTTCTGATAAATATTTTGCAAATTCAAGTATGTTAGTGTTCGGCATTCCGGTAAGTTTTTTATGTTCTTCGTTATCAATATGCTTAATATCCAATAAAACAAGATCCGTATATTTAAGCAAATTATCTATTTTTTCAGTATTTTTAGGATTAAATAATATTCCGGAGGTATCAAGTGCGGTATGGATATTTTTCTGTTTTGCCTGTCTGAATAATTCTGTTACAAAATCTATTTGCATAAGCGGTTCTCCGCCAGTTACCGTTAATCCGCCGTTTTTGACAAATTCTTTTACTCCGTCATATTTTTCAAGAATTTCTGAAACTGTCATCTGCTGATTTATTTCTGTTGTCCAACTGTCCGGATTGTGGCAGTATTTACACCTCATCGGACAGCCCTGCATAAAGACCACAAACCTCAGCCCCGGGCCGTCAACCGTTCCGCAGCTTTCCAGTGAATGAATATTCCCCAAAATTTCTGTCATTTTAATACCCTTTATGTTTCATGAATTAAATCTTTTACAACCTCTCCTGCCAGTATCAATCCTGCAGCACCCGGTACAAAAGCAGTACTGCCCGGAATTGGTTTTTTGCCGGTTTGTCCGGTGTTGTCAGTTTGTTTTATCGGAGGTTCTTTTGAATATACAACTTTTACATTGCGTATATTTTTCTTTTTTAGTTCATTGCGTATAACTCTTGCAAGCGGGCAGACAGAAGTTTTTGAAATATCGGCAACTTCAAATTTTGACGCATCCAATTTATTCCCCGCTCCCATTGCGCATATTATCGGAACATTATATTCTTTTGCTTTTTCAATTAAAGACAATTTGCCGGAAACCGTATCAATAGCATCAACAATATAATCATATTTTGAAAAATCAAATTCCGAAGAAGTTTCAGGCGAATAAAATATGTTATGTGTGTGTACGATAATATCAGGATTTATATCAAGGATTCGTTCCTTTGCGGCATCAACTTTATACTGCCCGATAGTTTTTTGTGTTGCGATTATCTGCCTGTTCAAGTTGCTTACTGAAACTCTGTCGTTATCAACTATATCAATTTCTCCGATACCGCTTCTTACAAGGGCTTCCACTGCATAACCTCCGACACCGCCGATACCGAACACAATAACCCTTGATTTCGCAAGTTTATCCAGTGCTTTAACTCCTAATAATAATTCAGTTCTTGCAAATTGACCCGGCATGCCTGTACCTTACCCCAGTATAATTAAAGTACAATTATTTAAAAAGGTCAATCTGTTACTTTTACAGTAAAATAAAACTTATTCATTAATAATTGTCCTTTTTAAATTTTCCAAAAATTCGTTTCTGTATAAAAAACCGAGGTGTGCTCCGTTATCAAACAAAGTCAGTTTATCTTTTGAGTATTGTTTTAATTTTTTCATCTGGTACGGGGTAGTTAAGTAATCATTAACCGAATGGTAAATTTTATAATTGTTACTGTTTTCCAAAAAATATGCAATGGAATACAGGCTTGTATCATAGGATAAATCTTCCATTTTATAATCTGCGGGTAAAACATATTTTTTTGTATAATCTTCATAGCCGGTGTTATGTATATAATTGTAAAAATCACTTTTGGGTTTTGTGTTTGAAGAATTTTCAATTGCAAAAATTAAATCGGACAATTTCTGATGCATAAGAAAACTAGTAATTAATTTTGCTTCGTAATCACTGAACGGAAGATTATTTATTTCAAAACTAATATCATCATTTTTCATATCATAAAATTTCATAATTTTAGCGGCGGTTAATGCTGCCCGATGTTTAAAATCATCAGATTGCTTATTCCACTCTTCGGCATTTTTATCTACCTGTTTCATAGCATATAAAAGTTCGACCGGAGGGCAAACAGATATAAATCTGGAATTTCCAAGCGTGTTATGCTTATATTCTTCTGCTCCTACAAATAATGCTTCCAATGCGCCGAAGGAAGTACCTATAAAAACTTTATTTTCAAATTCGTAATCATATTTATCTTTAAGTTTTTCTATAATTTTTGAGGTGACCATAAGAATCATGCGTGCATCCTCTGCGGGAAGCCCGGGGTGATAGTTTTGAGGCATACTGTTTACAAACTCCCACTGAAAATGACTCCCTTGAATTATAACACTGTATCCTGCATCATAAAACATTTTTGCAAGGATAACGGAATGTTCCGAATTGATACCTTCGCCGATAGATGGAAAAATTATCGCAACAGGCGATTTGCCGTTTGTTTTCTGCAAAATGTACCGGAATTTGTAATCCTCTTTCCCTTCCGTTACTTTTATTTTTGAAGTTTTTATTCTGTTTGCAAAACTTCTGTTCCAGATTGATAATTCATTCCATATTGATTTATTTACCTCAGGATTGTTTAATAAAGCGGTTCGCATAGAATCAATGACGGGGGATTGCGGATTATATCCCGGAAGATTTATGTCCGGCTCAAGGCGAAAATCTTCTGCACTAAAACTTTTTGTATAAGAATCTTCTTTTATTGCACCTCCGTACAAAATATCCGGAGTTGCAATTTCTGAAGAAACTTCAATTTTTACAACTTTATCTTCTTTCGGAGCAGCAGGCTTTGAAACGGTATTTCGCAAAACTGGTTTTTGTTCTTTGATTTCTTTTTTTTCATCATTCGCAGCGGGGGTATATAAATTCTGCGAAAAATTTATCCTGTCAAGATTGGCGCATTTGACATAACTGCTTATTCCGTAAACGGTTTTTGCAATTTCATACGGGTCTGCAAAAGTAGATTCCAGCATTTTTATAAGGCATTGATAATAAGAAGTTCTATTAATCGTTAAACAGGCTTTTATAATTGCCAGTATCGGAGTTCCGATATATGAGCCGGGATTCAGTGCCGTATCTAGTATTTTCCCTAAAATCCCTCTTGGGGTGGTAAAAGATAGTACCGGCAGAACAAAATATCTGCCAGGTTTTATTTTGCAGCCGGCAAGAGCCTGTTCCATGTTTTCGTTTGACTGTTCTATTTTGAATAATTTTTTAGCAGGGTCATACATCCCGCCCAAACCGAGTATGGTATTTGTGAAAAAACGGATTGTTTCATTTTTCGAGGTTTCAAAATCTTTTTGAATAAGACTGCTTATAAGCCTTATCGGATATTCAATATTATTTGCCATTGATTGTATTCTGTCCATTCCGTACTGGGGCATAAGAGATGCCCAGATAATATGTACAGGGCGAAGAACATATTTATTTAATTTCAAATTAAAATTAAAAACCTTTCTGTTAAATCCCTCATAATTGTCATCTCCCAAAAATTCATACGAATAATTAGGAAATCTGGTTTCTTCGGCCAGAACAAATATTGTGAAATTATGGCAAAACAGTAAAGTTATTAACAAAAATATAATAAACTTTTTTTTCAATTTTATTCTCCTTAATAAACAAAGTAATTCATTATATTTTTGTAATTGGACAAAAGCATTACACATCAGGATGTATCGTATGATTATAGACAGAAAGTCACCGGAGGAGATAATATATCGGCTTTACAGAAATTAACACTAAAGATAATATAACTGTAAAAAAAGTATTGAGTATGATATCTTATAAAATAAGCCACGGCACAAATAAGGAGGGAATATGAAAAATTTATTCAAGTTATTACTAATGGTATTGATTGCGGCTGCCGGAACAATGCAATGTTTTGCATTTCCTGATGTAAACGGCGATTACTGGGCCGCTCCGGAGATTGAAATTTTATCGGAAAAAGGCGTAATTGTCGGTTATCCTGACGGAACATTCAAGCCGGATGCAAATGTTACAAGAGCGGAATTTGCTGCAATGGCAATAAGAGCACTCGGACAGGAGCATACAAAAGTCGCTCAACCGGTGCATTATACTGATATTGATGAAAACTACTGGGCATACGAAGATATCCAAAAGGCCGTGTACTTTGATTTAATCTCAAATGAAAAAGAAAACGATGCATTCAGACCGGAAGATTCTGTTTCAAGAGCAGAGTCAATTGCTGTTGCGGTTAATGCTTTAACAACAGAAACAATAAGTGATACAAAAGCAAAAGATGTTCTCGGGAAAAAATATGCTGATGCGGATACTATTCCGGAATGGTTTGTAATACCGGCAGGTAAAGCGGAAATTCTTAGCATGATAGTTAATGTTCCGTCCGCTGACAAAAAAAATCTTGAAGCGGAAAGACCGGCAACAAGAGCAGAAGTTGCTGCTATACTTTATAGAATGATGGAGCAGGCAAAGTTAAATCCTAATGCAAAACTTGCAGAAGCAATGCGCAAAAAAGTCGGAGAAGGTTTTGTTATTGACAGTGCTACAGTTCAGGGCAGTGTCGGAACAATTCCTGCCGGAACTATTGTGCCGATAAAAATCACTACATATTTGAGTTCTCAAACTTCTGAAGGCGGGGCTTTATATTCAGCATCTGTTCCTCAAAATTATGTAACTAAAGATAAATATATTTTAATTCGTGAAGGTGCCTCTTTATCCGGACAACTTCTTGATGTAAGACCGGGGTTATATTTCAGACAAAACGGTGTTCTTATATTGAAAAATGCACTTGTCACAACAACAAATGACCAGACAACAAAATTCATTGCACTCGGTGAAATCAAAAAAGACAGAAACTGGTGGATGAAATTCGTAAGATGGGCATTTAAGGGAGAAAAACTTGAAGTTCCGGCATCTGATGTAATTAATGTTAAATTACTCGAACCGATTGAAGTTGATTTAACAAACGGCTGGATATACGAAAAATAAATTTCAAAATATTAATATCCGAAAACAAAAGGGTTACCGGTAATAAAACAGGTAACCTTTTGTTTAGGATACACACCCCAAACATCTGCGATGAGGAAATCGCATAATTGATAAATAGAAGATGTAGAAGAAATAGAAGTACAAGATATTGAGATTTTATTTACAGAAAATTTATTTTCCCCTGTCATTATAATAAACGTTTTTAAATTTGCCGGATTTCAAACAATACAAAATCTTTTACATTTTGTAATAAAAACTGAAGAGAAACTTAAAACAATATATGCAAATTAATTTTTACAAACAATACCTGCAATACGGGCAGCCGGAATACGCAGACAATCAAGTTTTTCACATGTTGTTTGCCGCCTTGCCCACAAGCAAGGTTTTAATTCGCAAGTATCATCTGCCATAACAGGTATAACCATATCGGATTTAGGGATAAGCGAATCTTTATCTGTCGGCCCGAATATTACATAAGTTTTTGTATGCAGAGCAACCGCAATGTGTAAAGGTGCAGAATCAGAACATAAAAATTTGTCAGCAGAAGATATCAAACCTGCCAAATCTTTCAGATTTTTAGTTGTCCCGTACAAATTTACAAAATTTTGAGTCCTGACAAGCGATAAAATTTTGTCAATACATTCTTTGTCATCAGGGCCGCCTGCAAGCATTACCTTTTTCCCTTCAGCAACGAGCAGGTCTATTGTTTTTGCCCACACTTCAGGAGTAATTGTTTTGATACAGCCTTTTTCTACGCTTAACCGGCTGACTCCCGGGTGAATAAGTACAGAATTGTTTATTTTCGGGCGTCTTTCAATTTCAATTTCAGGCAGTTCCGTATTATGTTTTGTCAATCCTCTTATTAAATCATGGTACATACTGCAGGCATACTGTTTTTTATTGAGTTTTACGGGATTAGTCAGCAAAATTCTGCTTAATGCTCCAGTGTCATAACCGCAGCGGATTTTTATTCCTGTTAAAAACAGCAAAATACTTATCAATTTATTGCTTCCTGAGGAAATAACTATATCGTATCTGCCTTTTTGCGCCGATAACAAAAGTTTAAGCATCTCAAAATATTTATTTTTCCCTTTCGGGTTAATCAATATGAGATTATCAATTACAGAAGTCAAATCCTTAATACCCTTGCTTCTTGGCTCTAAAGCAAGAGTTATCTCAGAATCAGGAAACTCTTTTTTTAAAGATATTAATGACGGCAGGAAAAAAATTTCATCTCCTATTCCGCCAAAATTTATTGCCAGTATTTTTTTTGTGCTATTCATACCTTTATTATACTAAAAAAACAAATTTGGTCTAATCAAAGGTTTCTTCATCAATAAGCAGAACAGGATGCGGAATAGGGTAGGAATCTAAATCAGATTCCACGGATCCGGCACGTTCCAAATCTAAAGCAACAGCTCCGGCGTTTCCGAGTTTTTTGTGAACCTGCGCACGTTCAAGATAAATACGATCTTTTAAAAGAAAAACCCTGTCATCATCTGCATTCAATATTAATTCATCATATATAGCAAGAGCATCCTCATATTTTTTTATGTTGTATAAAAACTGTGCTTTATCCCATAAAAATTGATCCCGCTCATTTTCATTCCGTGCTCTGGAAATTTCCGCATCAAAATCAGCAAGAGCACTGTCATATTCCCCGATGTAATACTTAATATAAATTTTATTATCAAAATTCATAATATTAAATTCATCAGCACTGAGTTTATATGCAGTATCATAATCGGCAATAGCACCTTGATAATCTCCGATTTTATATTTCGCATAACCCCTCAGGGCATACCATTCCTGTGCAATCGGAAAGATATTTGCGCCTACCGTTGTTAATTTTATGACTTCCGCATAACGGCCGTTATGTACAAGTTTTTGCGCTATTTCAAACGGAGAAATGCACATAAATACCGATACAATTATTGTTATAACAGCAATTGCTTTTATTAATTCAAATTTAAAAATCGTATAATATTTTTTATCCAAATACTCGGTTGGTACAAATTTAACTGTTTTGTACTCCCCGCAGAGTTTAAACAATCGTTTTTCAAAAGCCTTCTGGCATATCAGTGTGCTTAAATTACAGACAATCAAAAGAACTGCAAGCATTACAAGAGCATTAATAAACCCGGTGTTATTTAAAAACAGCGAAAAATGCGGAAAGATAAATTCATATAATGCCGCAAGAAATAAAATAAATATACTTATTGTTGAAATTCTCCTATGCAGCCTTATTTCTTTCCAGACATTGTGGATTTCTTCCGGATTAAACTCTCTATCAAACTCATAGCCTGCGGAAGGATTATGAATTGATTTTATTATTGTACGATTATCTGTATTTGTATAAAAGTTCAACGGCGAATATTTATACAACAAACTAAAAATATTCTTCTTAATCATAAAAGTTCCTTAGCAATTATGATAGCATAAAATCCGGCATACAAACTATACATAAATGAAGAAAAATTTTAGATGCCGTTATGATTATATTGCAGGCTTATCAAGTTAAAAATTCAACTTAATACACTGTAACATATTATAACAATGCCAGAATTTTCTCTTCAATTTCTTTTTCTTCAAGCCCTTTATAATTTATTCTTGATGAAGTTATAGGCTGTTTGTAATCGTATTTGTTGATTGAGCGGGAATCAACAATCACAGACGGCGGCAAAATAGACCATTTGTATAGTGCTGTTGACATCCTGCGATAAAACTTATCCAGCCATTCAAGTTTTGTTTCTCGTGGAACGGTGTGTTTTTTCTCATACAGGAATTCTGAATTAACCATATCGGAGTAATGTTCTTTTTTATTTTCAATTCTCCAGATTATTTCATCAAGAAATTCGTATGGCATAAGTGCATCTTCTGCGATTAAAGGTTTTCCTGTTTTTGGATTTATTGCAAGTTCAGCACCCGGTTTTTTAAGAATTACAGCCTCCGGAATCGCATTTTTAATTTCTCTGTTTTCATTCAGCCATCTTGCAAGAGCAAAAAGTTTTGTTTTAGGCACATCAGCAATCGGCGCAAAACCTCCTGACATATCACCGTTTATCGTTGCATAGCCCATATACAATTCAGATTTATCAGAAGTTGCAATAGGCAGACACCCTTCAAATTCATTGCTTATCCCCCACAAAAACATTGCCCTTGAGCGCGCTTGAATATTATCCATTGTGAAAGACTGCTTATATCTGCAATCCCAGTGTTTTTCAACGGATGAAAATAAATTTTGCAGACAATTGTTTGTAACTTCAACCATTTCTTTTATACCGGCTTCTGTGAAATTAATTTTAAGATTTTCGGCAAGTTGTGCTGCATCATTTTTGCTTGCCGAACTTGTTATTTTAGACGGCATACTTATCCCGAAAACATTTTCAGCCCCGATTGCATCTGCAAGAAGTACAGCACAGACTGTTGAATCAAGCCCCCCTGATAGCCCGAGAACAGCGCGTTTAAAACCGGTTTTGTTAAAATAATCTCTTATCCCCTGAATAATTGTTTTATAGGTTCTTTCCAAATCAGGTTCATATTCAAGTGTATAAATCTTTTGCTCTGTTAATGTTTTTTCAAGGCCTTTTGTAAGCGGATAAATTTTACCGAGTCCTTTGTCCGGATTAACTATCAAAAACTGTTCTTTAAAAGATTGTGCTCTGGCAAATAAATTCCCGTTTTTGTCAAAAACTCTGCTTGAACCGTCAAAAGAACTGTTATCAATTGCACCTACCTGATTTACATATACCATAGGAGTAGCATATTTTTTGCTGATAAATGAAAGCATATTATGTTTTAATTGTTCTTTTTTTGCTCTTGTCGGAGAGGCAGAACAGTTTATAAAAATATCCGGATTTTCTTTTGATAATTCGTCAATAGGATCTTTTGAATATAAAATTGTATCGTTAAAAAATTCTTTATTATTCCAGCAGTCTTCGCAAATCGAGATTCCGTATTTTTTTCCTTTTATGACCGCCGTTTTCGGACAGTTTTGGATTTTTTCATCATCAAAATCACCTAAAGTGGAAGCAGGCTGGCAGCCTGCAACGGGCGAAGGCTCAATATATCTGTAATCATTAAATTCTGAATATGTCGGGAGTAAAGATTTTCTCACAACGGATTGAATTTTTCCTTCACTTATGACAGCAACGGAATTATAATACTTTTTACCTGTCAAATGGTCGTATTTTCTTGGTTCAACAAATCCTACAAGAGCAGTTGTCGAAGTTGTAATTTTAGCAATCTGCTTCAGCCATTTAACATTTTCTTCAACAATTACCGGATGCCTGTCAATAGTATCTTCTATCGGATAGCCCATCAAAATCAGTTCAGGGAAAATTACTATATCCAGCCCGATATTTTGAGCATGCAGAATATATTTAACAACTTTTTTTGCATTATATTCAATATCACCGGCAACAGGGTTTATTTGTGCGATTCCGATAGAACCGTTTTTATATGTTTCCAGAAGATTTTTTAAGTTTTTTTCTAATAATAGTATATGTTCTTTTTTGATACTCCCGTCATATAGTTCTGAAAGTTTATATATACTGTCAATTTTGGAGTTGTCTGAAATGATTTTGTTTATTAATTTTTCAAAATCATCTGCTGTATATTTATCATAATTTTCCATTGCAATATCCTTACCTTATGAATAATTATATATTAAAAACAC
>CALUYV010000029.1 GCA_944325095.1 Candidatus Gastranaerophilales bacterium
TTCACCCATGCAAAACCATGTCAATTCATGGCTTTGCGCATATCAAATATCCGTAAAACATGTCAGGACATGATATCGGGGCTTGACACATCTTGAAACTGCTGCAAATAAAGGGTTTTAGTCGGGTGTTACAAATCTTAATAAGTACATGTTCCTCTCTTGAAAATTTCTTCTTATTTTCTATAATGAAATTAAGGAGTCGGAAATCATTGATATTACGACTTTCGGGGAGATTTTTGATATATATTTTGAGATATATATCAAACGGCTAATAAGATAAGAGTGGAGATTATATAAATTGTTTAGAAGTAGGGATATGGGAAGAGCAGTTGCTGTCAGAAGATGGACTACGACTGCATTAGAATGTTATAAGCGCGGATGTAATTGTGAAGGATGTTTCTACAAAGATTTCTTTAGTGCATCCTCTCAAAAATGCCAGATGAAGGCTTCAGTTCTTGAATTGGTAAGAGTTATCGGAACTCCGGATGTTGAATTGCCACAATTCTTAGCAGATGAATAGTCAATACACCCTTTAAAAATTATTCAAAGTGTGTTATACTGACAAAGCAGTATTGAATTGGAGGTTTTTAAATGTACATTCATGTAAACGGCAGAAACATTGAAATTACTGATGCTATCAAGGCTTATGTTAAGGAAAAAATCGGTAAAGTAGCAACACACTATGATCAAATTCAAGGTATTGATGTAGTTTTGTCTGTTATCAAGAATCCTTCAGCTGAAGGCAAACACATTGCAGAAGTTATCTGTAAAACAAATACAGGCAGTATCCGTTGTGAAGAAGCTGCTGAATCTATGTATGCAAGTATTGATATTTTAGCAGACAAACTTGCAAGACAGATTACCAAGCAAAAAGATAAAAATATCTATTCTGATAAAGCATCTATTCGTACAGATGTTCAAAAAGAAGAAAAAGAAGAAGTTGAAATAATTAAAGCAATTGAAGATTAATTATTTTCTTGTAAATCGATTATAAACCGCTGTATTTATCTACAGCGGTCTTTTTGTTTTATATATGAAAAATCCTCTATTTATTTAACTTTTCCTCTTAAAAGTAATGTTAAACCTGCAATAATTGCAGTTCCGACTGCACTGAGAACACCGGCAAGTCCTGTTGTAATGGCTGTTTTCTTATTCAAATTCTTTTTGAATTCGTCAATTGTCATTTCGCCGTCCCAGAGTTTCCCGTCAGGAGTCATTCCGCCGATTTTGATTTTTCCGTTTTTAGCGTGTGCTTCGGCTTTTTTGACCGCTGTCTTATTTGCCGGAGCCTGAATAAGATATGATGCAGCCGCGCCGCCTGCAAGTCCTATTCCGGACATAATCCCCATACATTTTCCGATGCCTGCCATAACTAATACCTCCTTTTTTATATTTGTATTAAAGCAAAATATAATATTAATTTGCTATTTTGTTACAAAAAATTAATGCTTTAGGGTTTACCTTGGCGGATACTTGCATTTTATATTTGAAATATTATTATGGTAAAGTTAAGATTTAGTTAAATGTTTGAAAATATTATGTTCCTGGGGTAAAATTAGTACATGACAACTGAGGAAAAATTATATTCGGATATTCCGCCGACAAAATTAAGAAATAAAAGGGAAAAGTTTAAACCCGCAAAAACAAATAAATTCTGGTTAATGATGGCAAGTTTATTTTTCTTTAACATGCTGCAAAACCGTTTTTATGCTTTTCGTTATACCGGTGTTGAAAACTATACAAAACGTGACAGCAGTGCACCGACAATTTTGTTTGCTCCGCATTGCAACTGGTGGGATGGCATTGTTCTTTATAATATTACGCATAGAATCTGTCATAAAGAAATAAGATTAATGGTAGAAGAATTAAACAGATTTCCTTTACTGCGGCGCGGCGGAGCATATTCTGTTAATAAAAAATCAGCACAGTCTGCTATGCAGGCACTGCAGTATTCTGTAGATGTTTTGAGCGATTTAAGAAATATACTTTGTATTTTCCCTCAGGGAATTATCAGACCGCCTCATTACAGGCCGATAAAATTCCAGACAGGATTGTCTTATATTGCGCAAAATGCCGTTAAAAGATACGGAAAAGTTAATTTGATTCCTGTGTCAATTGATTATTGTTTCTTCAGGGATAACAGACCGGAAGTTGTTGTTGATTTCGGCAAACGCATTGAGTTGACTGATTCTGATATAGATAGAAAGCATTATACTGCGTTTCTTGAAGCAAAATTAACCGAAACTTGCGATGAGCAGTTTAATAATATTTCTCAGGGCAAAGTTGACGATTACAAAATTTTGTTTAAACAACACCTGAAATGGTACAGAAGGATTGAACAACGTTTAAAAAGTATTGATTTACCTGATGTTTCGAGTGTTTAATTACTTTGTTAAAATTTCTGTTGCTCTCGGGAGTATGCCAAGGCAGTACGAAATAACTAGCCCGTAATTTGTGATAGGTATATTCATATTGTTTGCAATGAGGATTCTTGACAAAACTTCCTTGCGGTTTGTCATACAGGCTCCGCAATGTATAATGAGTTTGTAGTTGCTGATATCCGGAAAATCATGACCTGAAATATTATCAAAAAGTATATTTTTCCCGGTTTTTTGTTTTATCAGATTAGGAATTTTTACTCTGCCTATATCATCTTCTATCGGATGATGTGTGCAGCTTTCCAGAATCAGAACTTTATCTCCGTCTTTTAGATTATCTATAGTTTTAACTCCGTTTAAAAACACTTTCAAATCGCCTTTCAGCCGTGCAAATAAGATAGAAAAAGAAGTAAGAGGAATTTCTTGAGGTACAATCTGGGATACCTGTTTAAATGCCTGTGAATCAGTAATGACAAGTGAAGGTGCGGTTTTTAAATTCTCCAGAGCCTGCTTTAATTCACTTTCTTTTACTGCAATACAAATACAATTGTTATCTAAAAGTTCTCTTAAAGTTCTTACCTGCGGCAGTATTATTCTGCCTTTCGGGGCTTCTTTATCTATCGGAATAACAAGGATTACCGTGCTTTTTTGCGGTACAAGATCTGTTATTATTTCAGGTGAATTAATAAAATCTTCAGGCAGAAGTTTTACAAGTGTTTTTTTGAAATTAAAGACAAAATTTTCGTCTTTTAAGATTGAAGCAACAAGAATATTGTCTGTAAATTTTTTAATTTTTTCCAGCATTTCACCGGATACGGGTTTTATGTCCGTTTTGTTAATAATTATGCAGTATGGAATATTTAGTTCTTTAAATTTTTCAATAAGATTTTCTTCAAAAGTGTCTATTCCGTTGTAATCACATATTAAAACGGCGATATCTGTACGATTGAGAATACTCATGGTCTTTTTAATTCGTTCGGTTCCGAGTTCTGTCGAATCGTCAATCCCCGCTGTATCAAGAAAGGTTACGGGGCCTGCCGGCAGCAATTCCATTGATTTTTCAACTACATCTGTTGTTGTACCTGCAATGTTAGAAACAATAGAAACCTCCTGATTGGTAATGCGGTTTAAAAAGGAGGATTTTCCGGCATTCATTTTTCCGAAAATTCCGATATGTAAGCGCATTGATTTTAAACTTTTCATAATACTCCTTTGTAAAAAGACCGGTCAATCGACCGGTCTTTTTAGTTTTCAGATTAACCTCTGATACCTAATTGTTTAATCAATTCTCTGTATTCATCAAGATTTTGAGATTTGATGTAAGCAAGGAGTCTTTTTCTCTTACCTACCATCATCAAAAGACCTCTTTTTGTAGCGAAATCTTTTTTGTTAGATTTCAAATGTTCGGTTAATTCAGCAATTTTTTGTGTCATCATTGCAACTTGAACTGCTGATGAACCTGTGTCTTTTTCGTTCTTTCCGAATTTTTTAACAATTTCTTGTTTGTTTTTTAAATTAATTGACATATCAGATTTTCCTTTTCTTGTTGAGTGATTATTGGCGTAAGCACTCTACAGGATGATGATAATATGTTCAAGAAAAAAAATCAATATGTATTATCTTAATTGCTACAATTATTTAATAAAGGGAAATAAAATTGTTTGTGGATATTTTAAATTTTTTGTTATATAATCAAATTGTGGATTAAGTTCCACGCAGTAAAATAAGGAGAATAAAAAATGACAGTTAAAGTTAATGATGGTTGCATTGCTTGCGGCGCATGCGAATCAATTTGTGATGCAGTATTTTCAATTGAAGACAAGGCAGTAGTTAATGAATCTGCAGTTGCAGATAACATTGATGCAGTAAAAGAAGCTGCAGATGCTTGCCCTGTTGGTGCTATTGAAGTAGAATAGTTTAAACTTCAAATATTAAAAGCAGGACTTATATTTATAAGTCCTGCTTTTTTGTATTTTGATTATTCAATTAAAATGAACATAAAATTACAAGATCGTTGTTATTAATTCTTGCATCATTAACAGCGGCATTTGGTGACATTTCTTCCATTCCTCTATTGCTCAAAGTTCCTGCAATTTTGCATTTCAGATTTGTGCCCGAGGTGTCTGAATTGCGGCGGCTTCTATTGTTGTTGACTTTTGCACTTAATTCATCAAGCCGTCTGTTGATGTTTCTTAATTCAGCCTGAACATCATTGGAGGAATTTCTTATATATCTGTCTTCTTCCTGCTGATATGCTTCTTGTTGATCTGCTGTTTTATCATTTGTAACATCTTTTGTATTTGTGTACATTGCACCGATTGCAAATACAAAAGTACAGATGATTATAATTGTAAATACCTTGAATTTGTTTATATTTTCCATAAAACTCTCCCTGTTGCTGCGATGCTTACATTTTAGCATAAATTCCATATTTGTGGTGAATGTTAAGTATTCTAAAGTACAAATTCCGGAGGTTGCTGTTTAATAAAATTGCATAATGCGGTTAGTTCGCATATAATTTTGGTATGAAAAAGTTTGATTTGTTTAATCAATTTTTTGACCCGATGATAGTTGTTAGGGATTATGAAACTGTAGTGTTTAAAAACAGTGCTTTTTGCCGTGTTTTTACTCCTTTTTACGGAATCAGGCAGTTTGCGCATCAAATGACCTTTGAAATGTGTCCTGTTGACAGCGAAAATGTCGATTTATATTCTCCGGTGTTTCAGGCGATAGTTTCAAAAGAGCCGTTTTCTGCACGGGTATCTTATTCAACGGGAGAAGGAAATATTTTATATTATGATTTAACCGCACTAAAGCGGGGTCAATATACAATAATCCGGCTTGTTGATGTGAGCGCGGATGTTATGCTTGAAAACAACAGGCGGGAAAATGATGCTGTTAAGATTAAATTGAATAAACTGGAAGAAGAAAACGATGAACTTCAAAAAATAAGATTAAAAGCGCAATCTCAGGCGATTAAAATTGCATTGATAAATAAAGTTTCAAATATTATAAGAGAATCAGTTGATATTTCTGTAATTTTAAATTCCGCATTAAAAGAACTTGCTATTATGTTCGGGTGTTTCAGGGCTTATTATGCTTCAACGGACGGGAGCGGGTTTAAAATAGAGGAGGTTTTTGGCGAAAATACTTTAAAAACCTCAAATATTACATTTGACAATTATGCTTTAAATAAATTAAAAGCCGGTAAAATTTCGGTGAGTTATTCCATGTCGGAATGCGTTGAGGCAGAACCCTTTAAGCAGTCTGTTCTCAGGGTTATTGTTCCGGTTTTTTATACTCAAAAGATGATAGGGGTTCTGGTTTTATTGAGTTATCAAAAAAGAGAATTAAATGAAGAAATAGAGATTCTTGATGCCGTATCCTCTCAACTTGGCAGTGCGATTATCAGGGCAGAGTTGTATCAGAAGAATGTCAAAAATGTCAAAAATTTGAAAAAAGCATTAACCGAACTGAAAGAAACTCAACTGCAGCTTATCAATTCAGAAAAAATGGCATCTTTAGGCCGCTTGATTGCCGGTGTGGCGCACGAAATCAATACTCCTGTTGCTTCCATAAAGTCAAATAATTCGCTTATGCTGAAACTTCTTCCGCAAATAGAAGATGAATCTGTGCGGCAGACTCTTATGGATATAAATAATATTGACAGCGAGGCTATTCAGCGGATAAGTAATATTGTAATTTCTTTGAAAAAATTTGTCCGGCTTGATGAAGCGGAATTGCAGGAAGCGGATATAAATAAAGAAATCGATTTAACACTTGATTTAATCAGGCACGAAACAAAAAATAAAATTATAATTGAGAAAAATTACGGGGATATTCCGCCGGTAAAATGTTATCCGAATATGTTAAATCAGGTGTTTACAAATATTCTGGTCAATGCCTGCCAGGCAATAGAAAAAGAAGGAAAAATAACGATATCCACATCGTGCAGCGATGGCAGATTGATTGTTAAAATAAAAGATAATGGCAGAGGAATTCCGAGAGAGGATTTGGAAAAAATTTTTACGGCAGGATTTACAACAAAAGGTGTAGGTGTCGGCACCGGTTTGGGGCTTGCAATAAGCCGCAAGATTATTGATAAACATGGCGGTAATATCAAGGTATATAGCGAGGTCGGGGTTGGTACCGAATTTGTTATTACTATCAAATGTTAGTAGTCAAATTTTAAGAAATGTTAAATAAAATTTTCAAATATATTTGAATTGTAACCGTTTTGTAAAAAATATATAAAAGATTTTTTATAATTAGCAACATTATTAAGGTAAAAATTCGAAAAGATATGTTATAATAGTAGTACAGAATAATTAAGTGTCAGATTTACCCTTAATCATCTGGCAGGGTACAACCAAAGAAAATCAAATTATGAATTGTAAACAAAATTTAATAATTAGATAAAAAAAGGCAATAATTTCCCGGGGAAACTTTTTATATAAGAGTAGGTGTGAATTATTGTAGTAATGTCGGAGGAAAGTAATGACAATTAGTGTAAGTAGTAAGAAAAAACAAGTGAAGAAAACATTTGATGAATTACTTAATGACCTAAAAACGAGCAATTCCGAAAAAGTAAGATACAATGCAGCTCGTATTCTCGGTGAAATGGGTGATTCAAAAGCAGTTGAACCATTAATTGATGTTTTGAAACATGATAAAAACGGTTCAGTAAGATTATATGCAGCAAGAGCACTTGGTGAATTGGGTGATTCTTCTGCGACAGTTCACTTGATTGAATCTTTACGCGAGGATCGTAATGTTGATGTTCGTGTTCGTGCAGCGCGTGCACTCGGTCGTCTTGGCGGTGAAATCGTTGTTGAACCGCTTGTAGAAGCATTGAACGATGAAAACCCTCAAGTTTGTATTACGGCTACCGATGCTTTGATTGAAATCGGTGATGTTGCAACTGATGCTTTAATTGCATCTCTTGATCACGAAAAAGTTAATGTAAGATGTGATGCAACAAGAGCATTAGGCGAAATCGGAAATAAAAAAGCAGTTGATAAAATTATTAATATGCTTTATGACGAATGGGTTAACGTAAGAATTTATGCGGTAACTTCTCTTGGAAAATTGAATGATACAAAAGCAGTTCCTGCATTGATTGATGTTATGAAAAACACATCCGAAAACGAACTCGTTAGAGCCGGTGCTGCAGCAGCATTAGGTGTTCTCAGAGATCAAAGAGCGTTGATGCCTCTGAGAGAACTTATTATGGATGCTGAAGAATTAGGCGAATTAGAAGACACTGCTTTAAAATCTTTCAAAAAGATTATGGCAGCAAATTGGCAGTCTATTCCTGGGGCAACACCTCAGAAAAAACCTGCAGGTACATTTTAATAGATAACTAATGGTTGTTTATTATAATAAATTAGACGGTTTCAATATTTTGAAACCGTCTAAAATTTTGCAGATTTATTTTATAAAACTATCTGGTATAATGTTTGTATGGACGATAATATTGAACAAAAATATGAAGATTTTATTTCTACAGTCAGCCATGAACTGCGTACTCCGCTGACTTCAATTCGCGGATTTGCCCAGACTATGCTGGTATCGTGGGATAAGTTAGATGATGAAAGCAAAAAACATTTTTTAAAAATAATAGAAGAACAGTCAAACAGGCTGATTAATCTTGTTGAAAATATGCTTTCGGTTACAAGATTACAATCTTCTTCCCAGAGATTTGTAAGAAAAGAACTCAATATAAAAAATCCTGTAGAAAATGTTATTTCGCTGGTAAAAAGCCAGTATCCAAACCAGATTTTTGAATTTAACTGCCGGAAAGATCTGCCGGATATTTTTGTTGATGCCGGATGTTTTCAGCAGATAATGACAAATTTAATTGAAAACAGTGCAAAATATTCCTATGGCAAATTTAAAACCCGCATTGATGCCGGAATAATGAATAATGATGTTTATATCAAGGTAACTAATACAGGGTTAAAAATTGATGAAAAAGATTACGAGCATATTTTTACCAAATTTGCCAGAATTGATAATCCTTTGACAAGGCGGGTACAGGGCAGCGGGCTGGGTTTGTATATAACAAAAAATCTTGTTGAAAAGATGAATGGCAGTATCTCTGTTCAGTCGGTGCCGGAAAATGAAAATCCGGAATTGAGCGAAATTACTTTTACGGTATCTTTTCCTATAACAATGATAGAAGAACAAGCGAGGATGAAATGCAGTCAGTAACATTGATAATAGACAGACGGCTGGAACTTTCCACCAAGTATAAAAAATTGCTGGAATCTCCTGTTAACAAGGTGATAATCTCAAAAGATTTAATCACCGCATTAAAATTGATACAGGATAAAGAACCGGATTTGATAATTATTTCCGATAGTTTTGATGATGATTTATCGGATTTTTGCAGACAGGTCAGAGCCTTGACTTATAATATGCGTCCTATAATTGTTGCAATGTCCAAATCTGCTGATTACAACGATAGAATAAAAGTTCTTGAAAGCGGGGCGGATGATTTCTTATCGGAACCTGTTAATTCTGATGAATTTAAAGTAAGAATGACGGCGCATTTGCGCAGAGAATTTGAATCTAATTTGAATTTAAAACGATTTTTACCTAATAAAAATTATTCGCTCAGAGCATTAAAAAGAAAGTTGTCAGAAGATAAACCATGGGCGGTTTTGTATATAAGTATTGAAAATTTTGAAAGTTATAAACACGCATATACACAACTTGCGTCAGACAAACTGCTTCAAACTTATGTTGCAATTATTCAGGCATCATTAAATGAGAATGATTATATCGGTGAAATGGCAGAAAATATTTTTCTTGTCATAACAGATCCGGTGAAAGCGGAAAGACTTGCAAGATTTTTGATTTTTGCATTTGATTCTGTTGCAAATAAATTTTATGCAGAACACGATCTTGACAGAGGCTATATGATTTTGCAGGGAGATGAATATGCCGGCAGACGCGCTAACTTTGTTCATTCTACAATAGGAGTTTTGACAAATGAATTTGCCAAATATAAAGATACTGCTCAGGTTTTGAATGCTCTTCTTCAGGTTCACACCCTTGCGGATAATCCTAATCGTTCAAATTATCTGATTGAGCGTCCGAAAATTTCCGGAGAAGATTCAGTGTTAGAGCCGGTTTATAATAATCGAGTAATTATATTTGAAACTGATGAAGCCCTCGGTATTTTATTAAATACTATTTTGAAACTTCAAGGCTATCAGCCTGAAATAATTAATGAATATGCAATTCCTGAAGATAGTGAAATGCCTGCATTATTTATTATTGATGCCGGTGATGTTGAAAAGCGGAACGGTTTAAATCTTTGCTACAAATTAAAGCAGGAAGAAAAGTTTAAAAATTCAAAAGTTATTGTAACTTCAATAATTCACGATAAAGAATTAGTATTAAATACCGGTGCGGATTTATATATTCCAAAACCATACGAAATTACCCAGTTAATAAAATGGGTTAATGAATTTGTTGAAGAATTTAATATGTATTAGTTTATAGATTATGCGGCAGTTATTTTAATAATGTTGACATAACCTTATTATTAAATTACTATCGAAACAGGAGGAAATGGAGTGAATATCTCCAACTGTTGCCGCAGCCGTAAAAGTCGGAATGCTCAAAAATAACTGTATTCACGTGCAATTTGAATATAGTGTATATTTTGCAGCGTCCTCTGACACAGAGGATTTTTTTATGTCATTAAAATCAACACCGGTAAGAACACAAACCGTAAAACCCGGAACCTGTCCGCACGGGCTGCCGCTCGGGGCTTGTCCTATTTGCAGCGGGATGGCAGGCGGCAATTCAACAACAAAAAGAGATATCCCGAGAAATGCCGGAGAAATGACATATAATCAATGTGCGGCAATAGGTGCAATGCTAAGAGCACAGAAATTAGCCCGTCAGAGAACAAAAATAGCGCAGGAACACCATCTTCAATCTCTTGCTGATTTTCAAAAAAGTATTTCTGCCGCACATCAAAGGCTTGTTGATTTAGCAGTATTTATGAACAATAATGCACCTAAAATAATTGCAGTTCCCGTTAATTTTGTTTTGACACATTTTGCAGGAAAAATGCTTCTGTTTATTCAAAATATTCCATCAGGTATTTTGAATATTGCACAAAATGTCCGGCAGAAATTAACGGATATTTCCGATAAACTCGCTGCAATATACGGCGAGATGAAAAACGCATTAAAAGAAAATTTTTCAAAATTTATTTCGAGTTTGAAAAAGAAATTTAAATTTTCATTTTTTGTTTTTGGTTCCGGCGAAACAGATGACGAAGAACAAAAAATAGAAGAAGAAAAAAGATTATTCGAACTTAAAACCTGTATTAATAAATTATTTTTAAAAATGAAACAAAAGGATAAAGAAAAAGATGAATGTTAACCCGTTGAATGATGCTGAAAATATAAGACGGCAGAGAAATTTAACTGATTCCCAGCGCAAAAATTCAACCAGCACAAAAGAAGGTGTAGTTGTAAATAATAACATTGGCAAGAATAATTTATCGGCATCGAGAAAGACTTATTTAATTTCTACTGATGTAAAAATGCCCGAAAATTTGTATTCTGATAACAGTACCGTTGATAAAAAATTGATACCGTTAAGCGGAATAGCACTCGGGGTAATGTCTGTTATTACTCTTATAACAGCACTTATCAGCCGCAGTGCTAAAGCCGCAAGAAATCTTCCCAAAGAAAAATGGCTGCCTGCTGTTACCCGGAATGTCAATTTGAGTAAAGAAACTTCTCAAATAATTTATCAGATGGTGCAGAGTCCGAATAAAAAGACTTTTATTGCCGCAGGCGGAGTTCTGGCACTTTCTGCCATGGCATTTATGGGAAAAACTTTTTTTGACGGTTATAAAGATATCTGGGTTAAGCGGAAAGAAGCAAATATTCAAAAAAATCTTCAAGAAAGTCTGGTAAACGTTGAAACAAATGCCTTTTCCGGGAAAATACAAATTGTAAGAAGTATGCTTTCAAAATATGCAAATGACTTTGAAAATTATTTGATTTCCGATAATGAACCGATATTGCCTAATTTCGGCAAAGTAAAATATCTGCAGTCTTTTACTTCTTCAAAAAATGAGACTTCCGGCAGAAATTCAAACTGGGCAAATATAATGCTTGGTGCCGGAACGGCAATTGCGATAACAGTATTAGGCTATTTATCATTGAAAAATTTAACCAGAGGCAAAAAGTATCTGCAGGAAAATCTGCAAAAAGTAAAAGATACAATTTCTTCTGTTGTAAATTCTTCCGATGAGTATAAAAAAGATACCGATAAAATTACACTCGAATACCTGTTCACATCGCTTGATGGAACAGACGGGGCGGCAGAATTTATATCCGGACAGATTAATAAATTAAAGTGGAATAAACAAGAGGAAAAAAACGAATTTTTACATAATCTTTTAACCAGAATGAAAACTTCTACCATTCAGGTAAATCCAAATATCGGCGGTGACGGAACTCCTCGTCCGGCATTTAATTCTTTTGTTGATGATTACCGGGCATTTTTCTATAACTGGCTTATTGATACGGATAATCCGCAATTTAAGCAGTTATTTCTTGGAATTACCGGAGTAACGGCTGTCAGTTACGGCGGGAAACTGGCAGGGGATGCAATTAAAGAGGTTCAGGTCAAGAAAATTAATGCAGAAACCGAACTAGAACTTCAAAAACGGCTTGTTTCAACGGAACTGCGTAATTTCAAATCAAAAAAAGATGCGGCGGTACTGCCTCTTGTGGAAGAATTTTACCGCAGGCTCGACAGCGGCAAATGTACTAAAGAAGAGTTAAAAACAATGGCGGAAAATATTTTGTCTGAAATTAAAAACGGCCCGCCTTATGTTTACTCGTAGGAAATTTTGGAGTAGTTATGACACAGCAGGTTCAACCGGTAAATTATATATATCCATATCAAACCCCGCGCTATATCTGCGCATCTTGTGTTCTGCCGTCTGCTGGCAGGAACTATTGTCTGTTTGATAATAACGAAGTTGATTATTTTGTAAAGCAGAGAGAAAATGCTCTGCCGTATCTTTCGGATATTTTGATTCATTCCGATAATGAAGCGCAGGTGACAGAAACTCTTTATATTATGAACAGGCTCCATGATGCCGGAGTTAAAGGAATTGACAAATTGTATCCTGTGTTTGCAAGGTTTAATAATACGGCATCTCCGAATATTCAAACTTTTCTTGCGGGAATTTACAGAAAAATTCAAGTTCCTGATGCTTTCGGGCCTCTTGTCAGAATGCTTATTCAAAATTCATTAAAACCTGCAAATCCTAATCAGGTTTTTGATGCTAATGAAGAAATCGGCGGAGCAATTTTGAGTTATCTTTCTGACAGATTCAGAGAAAAATAAAAAGCCTGCCAGTATAAGGCAGACTTTTTTATTTATATTTCTATTTTATTTTAAAAATTTATCCAGTCTTTCGCAGGCTTTTATTGTATTTTCTCTGCTTCCGAAAGAAGTTAAACGAAAATATCCTTCTCCGTTTTTGCCGAAGCCGGAACCCGGAGTCCCTACAATTTGGACATTTTCCAGCAGATAATCGAAAAACTCCCATGATGTCATATTGTCAGGGCATTTCAGCCAGATATACGGCGAATGCTTGCCGCCTATATGCCAGATATTATGTTTATCAAGGGTTTGTGAAATTATTTTTGCATTTTCTTTATAGTAATTTAAATTTTCCTGAATTTCTTTTTGACCTTCAGGAGTGAAAACGGCTTCTGCTCCGCGCTGAATAATATACGGAACACCGTTGAATTTTGTTGTCTGCCGTCTCAGCCACATTTTGTTAAGCAGACCGTTTTGAATTTGTTTCGGCACGACGGTATAGCCGCATCTTGTTCCTGTGAATCCTGCCATTTTGGATAAAGAGCAGAATTCTACTGCACAGGATTTTGCACCTTCTATTTCAAATATACTGTGCGGAAGGTTTTCATCTGTTATAAAACATTCATAAGCTGAATCAAAAAGGATTACGGCATTGTTTTTATTTGCATAATCAACCCATTGTTTTAATTGTGCTTTGTTATAAACTGCACCTGTCGGATTGTTTGGCGAACAAATATATATAATATCCGCTTTTATTGATTCATCAGGCAGCGGGAGAAATTCGTTTTGAGCATTCGCATCAATATAGATAATTTTTCTTCCAGCCATAGTATTTGTGTCAACATAAACCGGATAAACAGGATCAGGTACAAGAACCGTATTATCTGTTGAAAATAAATCAAGAATATTGCCTAAATCTGATTTTGCTCCGTCTGATATAAAAATCTCGTCTGTTTCAAGTTCAACATTATGGGTATTATAATATGTCCGGATTTTTTCTCTCAAAAAGTCATATCCCTGTTCAGGGCCGTAACCTCTGAAAGTTTCTTTTACACCCATTTCTTCTGAGGCGGATTTGAGTGCATTAACAACCACTTTGCATAATGGAAGGGTTACATCTCCTATTCCGAGTTTAATGATTTCTTTGTCCGGATTTGCTTTTGAAAATTCGTTTACTTTTTTAGCAATTGTTGAAAATAAATAACTGTCCGAGATATTTTGATAATTTGTATTTATGTTCATAATTAAAACTCCCTTTCTTATTCATATTTTAAATAATTATAACATAAAACCTCTGAGATTATATCAGAGGTTTTATGCAATTAAATCACCTATAGCCATACTCCATCTAAGTCCCGGGCATACAAATTTTACATATTCTTCAAGTACTTTAGATGGTTTTGGCAGTTTTTTAAATTGGTTTAGCATTTTTTGTTTGGTATCCTGAGTATTTTGTGCAAGTTCTTCTTCCTGCTGTGAAATTCGTGCGACATTAAGATGATTTACCATTTTTTCAAAATCATATCTCGGGATACGCTCTTTTTTTGAAGTATCCCATGGATTGACTACTTCAACATATTCATCTGTAATTTTTGTAACAGCCAAACCATGACCTCCGCCTGCTTTTGTGGTTCCGTCAGGGCCGTCTTCTGCGCAGATAACTCCGACAGTTATGGAATAATCTTTTTCATGTCCTTTACACTTATCAAGCATTTTTTGTAAGTCAGACTCTTTATCGTAGTAATTTTTTATCTCTGAAATTCCTTCGGAATGTGTATTTGAGTATAATATTATGCCTGGAGTTTGATTTTCGGTAATATATCCGTATTCTCCCGGTTTATATAATTTTATATTTTCCTTTTTGCTATCAGGTATATGGTAATAATCAGATTTGTTGCCGGATAGGATATAAACTGCATCATATAAATAGCCGCTTGATAATGTATCAATTTCAGAAGGCGGCTCTATTTTTCCGGCGATCTTATTACTGTCTTCTTGTCCGAGAGCTTTATTTGTTTTTAATACTTCAGCTCTGTAGGCTTCCATTGCTAATTCATATATTATTACATCAATATCTCCGTAAGCATACGATTTTCCGGCAAGAGATACCGCTTTATTTATTGCCGCAGGACTTATTACATAAGTTCCCGTGATTGCACATTTATCTTCTTCTCCGGTTTTTGTATAATGATTTTTGGCGGCAATTGCTCCCGGCAATGTAACTGTATATGAACCGTCATCATTTTTTGTAATATTGTTTTTTAATATTTTTTTGCCTTCTTCTGTTCCGGCTAATGATTCAAGGGCAGCCAGCAGATAACAATCTCCGCGCTTTCCCTGTCTGAATTTGTCAATATAACCGTTTTGGCTGAGTGTATTTAGATTATATTCTGCAATTAAATATGGAGAACAATTATACCCCTTTGGAGCACTGGAGCCTGATTTTTTTGGATTAGAAATACTATCAACATCAATTACCCTTTTGTCGTGCATTATTTCCCCGAGCTGGTATGCGTTGTTCTTTTTAGTTTCAGGGATATAATAACGTCGGCGGAAGTCAATATATTTTAGTTCATTCTTTTTTGCTGTAACTTGTTTTCTATTGTCAAAGTCATTGGCATAAAAGGCTTTAGAATTGTACTTTTTTGCATTTGATACAGTGTGCTCATATTGAGTGTATGATTGTTCTGATACTTTGTCCATTTTTATAAATCCCCATTTTCCCCGTTATATTATTAAAGTATTTGTGATATTTAAAATTGATAAAATATTGTAAAATGTTAAATTATATTTACTAAAATTAATATTTTGACAAAAAATATTTTTTTTTAGCGTTTATTCTGGTATAGTCATGTGAAAGACTATGTATGTAGTACAATAATTTTGAGAAGGACAGTATGGCAGGACGTATTTTCCATAAAACAAAAGAAGAAACCGTACTAAGACCAAAGAAAATGTACGTGTCCGCTCCTTATGACAGAGTTAGTGAAGTTGAAAAACTTTTAAAAATTATTTTTGAACAGGAATTAAATTCAAAGGGCTCAATTTTGGTAAGTTATAAAAAAGAAATTGTTTCCAAACTTGCCAGATATTTATCGGGACATGTTGCAAAGCCCGCATCAATCGGTATAGCAGGTGAAACAGCAAGCGGAAAATCAACCATCACTCTTGATATTATTGATACAATAAAGTCTTTTGCAACCGAATTTGAAATTGAAAATGCCATTACAAGGGTTAATACAGATGATTATTATTATGATCGTTCGGAAATGGTGAAAGCTGCAGGCAGTTTTTCTGAGTTTGCCAAGAATTATGATCTGGATATTCCGCAGGCATTGGAATTAGAATTGATGTGTGCTCATATTAAACAGTTATTGTCCGGCAAATCTGTTTATCTTCCAAAATATGATATGTCCGGTACTGCAAAAAGATATGATAATCATACACTGGCTCATCCGTCTAAAATTATTATTTCGGAAGGTTTGTTTACATTGACGGAAAAAATAAAAGAAGCCTTTGATTTTAAAATTTATGTAGATGTAAGAAGTGAAGTTCAAAAAGAAAGATTTTTTATACGCGCAGCAGAACGTGATTTGGGAGAATCTGCAAACGGAATTTATGAAAATGCATCCAGAAAAGCAGAAATTTATGTCCGCCCTTGCAAACAGGAGGCTGATATTGTTTTGTCCGGAGAGGCGGATAGAGCAAGATACAAGGCTTTTTTAAATAAATTAATCGGAATTGTGCAGCAGGAAAATTTTAAAAATAAATTAATTGTTTAATTTTTATGTAACTAATGTAAAGTTTTGCAAATTTCTTGAATGTTCATGGATACATATTATAATGTCAAGTGGAGATGTATTCGTAGAGTTAGAACAATAATAAGGGAATATGCAGAAGAAAATTAGACGATTATTAACAATTGCTGCTTGTGCTACATTGCTCAGTAACACAGGTGTAATCGCCTTTGCCGCAGATGATGAAACGACACCCCCGACATCTCCTTCAATTTATGGTAATTTGATAGAAATAAAAAATGGCACAATGTATGCCAACGGTATTGATGGTTCTACGGGTATAATCTACGATGTACATGATTCTGAACCTTACTGGTATAGCGGCGGTGAAAATACTTTATATGTCGATGGAGGCAGTTTAATTGTTCATGATTATGTTTCATCTTCGCTTACAAATGGTTTATTAGTTGCAACCAGCGGTAATGTTACGGCCGAAAAAGACGGCACGCTCACTATTGCAACTAACAGTTTTATCAGACGTGATGTTAACCTTTCTGTTATACAGGATGCAACACTTGATATAACAGGCGGCGAGGTATTATTTAATACCGGTGATCAAATTGACGGTAAAGTTGTGGTATCCGGCGGTTTGTTGGAAATAGATAATTTTACGAGAAATCCTTCAACAACTTCTGCATTTGAACAAACCGGCGGTACGATTACCATAACCGGTACAGGCATGGATTTTGCAAGCGACAGAGATAGCATAACCGGCGGTACGGTTAATGTCGGGCAAAATGCAACAGGCGGTTCTCTTGGAGTTTCACACGGTTATATTGGTGCCGGTGCAACTGTAAATATTTTTGAAAACAGTTCTATGGATGTCAAAGGCGGCAATGTTACTTTAGATGCCGGAGATACCTATAGAGGTGATGTAACATTATCTAGTGGAGAATTAAAATTAGATTCTGCATCAAAAACTTTCAATGCAACATACAAGCAAACTGGTGGTGATGCAATAATTACCGGTACAGGTTTTGATTTAAATAATTCAGAAGACAGTATTACTGGTGGTGATGTATACATCGGTGATGGTTCAACAACTGGAGAACTGGCAGTAACTGAAGGTACGATTGATTCAGCTGCAAATCTCAATATTGGAGATGGTAGTTCATTAAAAGTTAAAGGTGGGACAGTAAGTCTTGACAGTAAAGATATTATCAACGGCGGTATAAATGTTGCAAACGGTACAATAAATCTTGATAATGCGGAAAAAGCAACTACTGCTACATTTGTTCAAAACGGCGGTACAACAAATATTTCCGGTGATAGTTTTGTATTGAATAATACAAGTGATGCAATCAATAACGGGAATTTAAATATCGGTAATGACGGCGGTTCCGGTACATTAACTCTGCGCGGCGGTTCGGTTGCTTCAGAAACGGATGTAAATATTGCAGCCGGTTCTGAAGTTGATATAAAAAGCGGTTCAATGTCGCTTGATTCAAATGACACATGGACAGGTAATGTCAATGTTCAGGGCGGTACTTTAAATGTTAAAAATACCGATAAGACCGGTGCATTAACTCAAACCGACGGTACTATCAATGTATCCGGCAATGCGTTTGACTTAAATAGTTCAGAAGATTTGCTTGACGGCGGAACATTGAATATCGGCAACGGTTCGGTTGCTTCTACATTAACTGTTTCAAACGGTACGATAACAAAGAATGAAGATGTTTATATCAACAATTATTCAAACTTAAATATTACAGGCGGAAATGTAACATTAGATTCTTCTGATAGTTGGAATGGAAATGTAAATATTTCAGAAGGAGATTTAAGTCTTGAAGATGCAACAAAATCATCTAGTGGAGTATTCCATCAAACTGGTGGTGATACAGTTATTACCGGTAGAACATTTGATTTAAACAATAAACTTGACTATATCGAAGGTGGAAATGTAACTATTGGAAATGGTACATCATCTTCAAAATTAACAATGTCAGAAGGTGCTATTGCAAGTGGAGCAAAAGTTGATTTAACCAAAAATGCTACGATAGAAGTTAGTGGTGGAGATTTAGTATTAGATTCAACAGATACTTGGAATGGTAATTTAACTGTTTCTGATGGTACTGCCAAATTAGATGGTATATCAAAGAATGAAGATGGTATATATACCCAAACAGGTGGTTCTGTTACAGTATCAGGAGAAGGTTTAGATTTAAATAATTCAGAAGATTTAATAAACGGTGGTTTATTACAAATAGGTAATGGTTCAGATACAAGTTTGACATTATCACAAGGTACAATTCAAAAAGGTGCACAGGTAAACATTAATAAAAATGCTCAAGTTAATGTAGCCGGTGGTAATATGTACTTAAATTCAGGTGACACTTGGTATGGTGATGTAAATGTAACTGAGGGTGGTTATTTAAGTATTGACGCTATAAATAAAAACGCTCAAGGAACATTAAATCAAACAGGTGGTAATGTAGATATTACATCTTCAAAATTTGAGTTAAACAATGCAGGAGATAAGATTTCAGGCGGAACCTTAACCGTAGGCTCAGGTTCAAACTCTACAATTTTAGAAGTATCAGAAGGTACTATTGAAGAAGATGCGACTGTAAAATTGAATTCAAGTTCATTTATTACAGTAATGGGTAATGGTGATGTAACCTTAGATTCAGGTGACACTTGGAATGGTGGAGTTGAAGTTAATGGCGGTACATTAACATTAAACGATATTAATAGTAAAAATGGTGTTTTATCACAATTAAAAGGTACAACAAATATTAATGGAACCGGCTTAAATCTTGATAATGAAGATGATCAAATTGTTGGTGGTACATTAAATATTGGTGATGGTGGAAATCAATCTAATTTAACTGTTTCAAAAGGTACTATAACCGAAGATGCAAGTGTAAATCTTAACCAAAATTCAACCTTAACAGTTGATAGCAGTGGTAAAGTTGCATTAGGTAAGACAAGTACTATAAACGGAAATATTGATATAAAAGGCGGAACATTCAGTCTTGATTCTTTAAGTAAAGATCCAGGCGGTACATTTACACAATCAGGTGGTACTGCAACTATTAAAGGAATGGGTTTTGACTTAAATAATTCAGGAGATAGTATTTCTGCCGGTGTATTTAATGTAGGTGATGGCACAGTTGCAAGTGAAGTAAGTGTATCAAAAGGTGTAATTCAGTCATCAGCAGTAACAAATATCAATTCAAATAGTAAATTAAATATTTCAGGTGGAACAGTAAGCCTTGGTAGTGATGATAAATATAATGGCGAAATTAATTTATCAGATGGTGAATTGAATTTAAAATCAGTTACCAAAGGTGAAGATGGAGTATTAAATCAAACAGGTGGTGTAACAACAATAACAGGTACATCATTTGGTCTTGATAATGTATATGATAGTATAACCGGTGGTACTATAAATATCGGTAATGGTACTGTAGGAACAGTAGTAAGTGTTGGTGGCGGTACTATTGCGGCTAATGCAACTACTAATATTAATTCAAATGCAACATTAGGAATATCTGGAGTCGGAAATGT
>CALUYV010000030.1 GCA_944325095.1 Candidatus Gastranaerophilales bacterium
TTGGATTCAGATACAGACTTAGACCTCGATCTTGATACAGATGATGATCAAACCGACGATAACGAGCCTGATTTCGGTGATACTGATACAGATACAGATATTGATATTGATACGGATATCGATGTTGATGATGATATTGATACAGATACAGATATTGATACCGATTTGGATTCTGATACAGACTTAGATTTGGATTTGGATACTGATGATGATATTCAGGATCCGGAACCTGATTTCGGCGATACAGATACTGATACAGATATCGATATTGATACTGATATCGATGTGGATAACGATATTGATACAGATACGGATATTGATACCGACTTAGACTCTGATACAGATATCGACTTAGACCTCGATACAGATGATGATGAGCCTATTGTGGAACCTGATTTCGGTGATACTGATACAGATACTGATATTGATATTGATACTGATATCGATGTTGATGATGATATTGATACAGATACTGATGCTGATACAGATATCGATACCGATTTGGATTCAGATACAGACCTTGATTTGGATACAGATACAGATGATGATATTCCGGACAGAGATCATATCGATACACCTGACGGCAGTCTGCTCTATATCCAGAGAAAAATAGATCTTGCTGATTTGTCTGCAATTGATAAACGTCAGTATATGAGGTTTAATATCTCGGATTCGAGCCAGCCTGTATTATTAGAAAACTCTGACTCAGGTGTTAACAGTATTATAGACATCTCAAGAGGCGGTATCGCAATGGGACAGGATAACACCCTTGAAGTCGGCGATGTTGTTCCGGTTCACATTACATACGGTGATCTTGATATAGAAGCAGATGTTAAAATTGTTTCTACCGCACAAAATAAAGCAGGCGGTCAGTTCGTTAACCTCGATCAGGCAACGGCAAACAAACTCTTATACTTGAGTTTGCTTCTGGAAGAGGCACAATATACGGTTACATTTAAGTAATAATATGATATTTAAAATCCAAATAACAAGGCGGAAACCCAACGGGTTTCCGCCTTCGAATAAATATTTTTAATAAATTATAAATCAATATTGTTTGATAAAATTTCCATTTCCTCAGAAGAAGCGTAAGCCGAGTGGCAGCCGCAGTCAACATAGATAACTTCACCTGTTGTACCTTTAGATAGGTCTGAGGCAAGGTATAATCCGGCATTTCCGACTTCTTCCAGCGCAACATTTCTTTTGAGCGGTGATCTTGCAACTGCTGCTTTAAGCATTTTTGAAAATCCGCTTATACCCATTGATGCTAAAGTTTTTACAGGGCCTGCTGATATACAGTTTACACGGATTCCTTTTCTGCCTAAGTCAACAGCAAGAAATCTCATTGATGACTCAAGTGCTGCTTTTGCAACACCCATTACATTGTAACTAGGTACAGAAAGGATTGAACCAAGGTAAGTCAAAGCAAATATAGAACCTCCTTCATTCATTATCGGTTCTGCGTGGCGGCAGATAGTAACAAGTGAATATGCGCTTACCCCGAGTGCGGTGTTCCAGCCTTCCATTGAGGTATCAATAAATCTGCCCATTAAATCTTCTTTTTGCGCAAATGCTACAGCGTGAACAACAAAATCTAATTTGCCGTAGAGTTTTTCACATTCGTCAAAAACAGCCTTAACTTCGTCTTCTTTTGTAACATCGCAGCTCATTATTATTTTGGCACCCATTCCTTCTGCTATCGGGCGGACTCTTTTTTCCATTGCTTCGCCTGCATAAGTGAATGCAATTTCAGCACCTGCATCGTGAAGTTGTTTAGCAATTCCGTAAGCAATACCGTGAGTGTTTGAAACTCCAAAGATTAATCCTCTTTTGCCTTTCATCAAATCCATATCTTACTCTCCCTAATTAATAATTTCTACCCCACGATTTTATCAGAAATATAATTTCTAATCAAATTTTTTATTTTTTTTATTTTAATTGTAACAAATTGTTAACAAATCCATAAAGCCTGAAATCCGTTAATTTCCGATGTTTTTATATATATAAGAGAGTTTTAATTTGGAGAGCTATAAAAGTGAGTATTAACGGAGTAAACTCAAATGTAGATATTCAAAAACTGCTGAAGACCATGAAAAACGGCCAGGCTCAAAAGGGCGGTTTGTCTTCAAAAGTTCCTGCTCATATGACTATGAACGGGTCTATATTTAGTGCAAACGCTAAGACTATCAGTTCTGCTTCTCCGTCTAACCCAACTCAAAGATCTAACGGTACTCAAAGAACAAATAACGGAACTCCTTTAAGTCGTACAACAACTACAGATAATGTAGTTCAAACTAATACAGAAAAATCAGTTTCAAAAGCATCAGAAACAAATTCTTCTTCTTCAACAAAATCAACTGCACGTACAAAAGCAGATGAAAATAAGACAGAAGATAAAAAACATATAGATATCAGCAATATTGATTTTGATAATCTTACCGGATGTTCTCCAAGTGAATTGGAAGATTTAAAAGGTCAATTAACTGAATTAAAAGATTCTGATGTTCCGAGATTTTTACAAAATAGTGCAAGAAAGAAATTAGACAGGGTAAATTCAGAAATCAGCAAAAGAGCATCAGGCGGAACTTCAAGTGCAGATGGTGCACAGGGAAATTCTGAAGCAAAAGGTGCAGATTCTATGAAGCAAAACCAGAATGTTGATAAAGCATCCGGTGAAGAAACTGCAGCCTCATCAGAAGATACCGCAACTGATTCAAAATCTGCAACTGCTCAATCTGAAGCAGGTACAACTCAGATGAATCAATCAGCTTCTGAAATGAAATCATTAGATAAAAAAATGAAATCTGATGATAAAAAATTCCAGAAGAAAATGAAGGCTGAAGAAAAAGCAATAGATAAAGCCCAGAAAGAAATGCAAAAAGAGGGCGTTAAGTTAGAAAAATTATCAGCAGAAGTAGAAAATATTAATAATGAAATGCAGCAGCAGACAGTAGTTTTATCATCAGATGGCGCAGCCGATGGTGATAAAGAAGTTGCGCAGGGCAAACTTACTGAAGGAACTGCAAAATTAGAATCAACTCAATCAGAGATGGGTTCTTCTCAAGTTGCATTGAAAAAAATTCAGGTATCTACAAATAAAAAAGTTAGAACTCTCACAAGAACAGCAAAAACATATCAAAAAACCTCCGTTCAAAACCAGAAAGCAGTTAACGCTCAGCAGACAGAATCAAATAAAGTTCTTGAAATTGCAAATAAAGCGGATGAAATTGCAGGTTACACACAGATGGCAGGCCAGACTACACAGTATGTCGGCAAAGGTATGATTGTAACAGGTCAGGCTCTTGCATCTAATCCTTATACTGCAGCAGCCGGTCAGGCATTGATTACCTCAGGCGGTACTGTTGAAAAAGTCGGTGTCGGTGTTGAAACAGTCGGTAACTATGGTAAAATGGCAGCAAATGTTACTAAAACAGCAGTTTATGCAGCACAAGGCAATATTGCAGGTGCCTTAACTTCTGCAGGGGCAGCTGTTATGTCAGGTGCTTCAGCAGTTAAAGGTACTAAACAAATGACCAACGGATTCAAGAGTATCAATCAGGAAGTTGCTAATGCTTCTCAAAAAGCATCTAACAGTTTAAAAGCAAAAGTTGATGCAGGTCAATTTACCGGTGCAAAAGCAGACAAAGCAACCGAAGCCGCTACAAATCTTCAAAATACTGCTGCAGATTACAGCCAGAAAGCCGGTTCAACTCTTGAACAAACTCAGGCAGCAGTATCAGGTGCCGGAGCAGGAGCAGGCGGTGGCGGCGGATTCAGCGTAAACAGCCAGAACTTGATGCAGTTCGGCGGATTTTTACAGTCTGCAGGTTCTCAATTAGCTGCTCGCAACCAGCAGCAAGCAGCCGCACCGGCAACAGTTGCAACCGCTCAACAACACAGAAGAATGGGTACAATTTCCAGAGCAAGAGTAAGATAATATAGCGGGGTTTATACAAGATGACCTGTCATCTTATGATGTAATATATTCGCGCAAATTTGTCAGTAATTCAATATCTTTTGCGCTGTTATCCGTATTATCTCTTTTTAAAATCTCCAGTTTTGAATCTATTGATTTAACAAGTTCCGGATTTCTTGATATTTCAGGATATAAACGCAGTTCCATTGAGATGTTGTCTTTATCTGTTTTCCCGAATTTTTTTAAATATTTTTCAATAAAATCCAATTTTAAAAGTTCCGGATGGTAATCTTGCGACTCCCGTATAAACTTTTCAAATCGTAAATTCATACCGTATGTTTTAGAATAAAAATCCTTTAAATATTGTGCGGCATCAAAGATTTCTCTGATTTCTTTATTCTCAGACAGTCCCGCCAGATTGTAAAATGTCATACTGCCGTCTGCATATACTCTGTCAACTTTATCGGTATCAAGCACGCAGAAATCATAATTATAGATTTTATCCCGGAGTATTTTGGGATTAAACATTTTCTCTACTGTTTCATCAAACCAGTGTTTTGCAGGTGTGACAATTAAAAAGTCCTTATCGGGTGTGATATTAAAAGTATCAATAATTGTTTTGCTCATCAGCGGTTTTTCATGTATTAAACTCATTGCAAGATGATAATCTTTATTATGAACGGGTATATTATTTTCTCCAAGACGCTTTATCATTTTGCGCACAGATGCAGCCTGCGGAGTTGATTCATCCATTTTCTGGTAATCGTATAATATCTTTTTAAAAGTTATATTATCTTTTGTCAAAGTGCTTTTCTGGGTGTCTGTCAAAATATCAAAAGGCATAGTTTCAGAAAGCGAGGTTGTTACAAACTGCCGGTATGAATCTGTATTCTTTGAAGTTTGAGGCGGGAATGTAATTTTGTCAGCAAGACTGAATGTATTATCAATGTATCTGGTTTCATAATCCACAAACGGAGAGTTTAAAAGTTCTTTCATTCTGTTTAATTGTGCCGGAACTGCAGGTGAGTCCAGCATCTCTGAGATTTCGTATGCTACATTTCTTTTTAAATTTTTCAATTCCTGCGGTGAATATATACGAACATCAGAATCGTATTTTGCATAGTTAAGCGGATTTTTGCGAGGTTTGAATAATCCAAATCCTGTAAATGCCGGCAAATTTTGTGTTTGGTTCCGGCGGATGCCGTTCTGAACTGACGGATTTGCGCCTGTTGTGTATGTGATTTTTTGTATATGCATAATTGTTGTTCCTTTAAATTAATAAATTTATGCTATATTAAAAATCCTGAATAATATTTTTTGCCATTACTCCCACGGGTGGATTAAAAATTTGATTGCTCTGCCGTTGATATGCTCATTCATTGCATAATCAACTTTTTCTAAAGGGAGAGTGTCTGTTATAAGTTTTTCAACTTCCAGTTCTCCTGAAGCAATATATTCAAGAGCTTTTCTAAAATATTTCGGAGTATGATGAAAAACACTCATCAATTTTAAATCCCCGTAATGCATTTTTGTAGTATCCAGTGTTACCCGGGAGCCGGATTTGCAGCCGCCGAAGAAATGTACTGTTCCTCCCGGTCTTACGCAGTCAAATATTTGCTCCCATATTTCAGGAAGTCCCACGCATTCAATCGCAACATCAAGTCCTTTACCTTCTGTTGAAAACTCTTTAAAAATTTTAACCGGTGCCGGATACTTGTTCAAATCGATTATTTCATCAACATGTGCAAATTCATCAGCGGCTTTTAATTTTATCGGGTTGTGTCCGGCAACAATAACTTTTGCCCCCATTAGTTTTGCAATTCTTGCAAACATTAGCCCTATAGGACCTATTCCGATAATGCCGACGGTATCTCCTTCTTTTATGCCTGTTCGTTCTGCGCCATGAACAACATTGGCGAGCGGTTCACAAAAGGCTGCTCTATCAAAGCTTAAATTGTCAGGCAGTTTCAGCATATTTTTTTCAACAATTCTTGCCGGAACAGTAATATATTGAGCGTAAGCCCCGTTTAGCAAATCAAGGTTTTCGCAAAGGTTGTATTCTTCTCTTTTGCAAAAAAAGCATTCTCCGCAAGGTGCTGAATTTGCGGCAACAACTCTGTCGCCGGCTTTAAAGTTTTTTACTCCGCGTCCTGTCTTTTCTACAATTCCTGCAAATTCGTGCCCGAAGCCGGAGGGAACTTCTTTAATTAAAACAGGATGTCCTCTTCTATATGTTTTAACATCTGTTCCGCAGGTCAGTGCAGACATTATTTTTACCACTACTTCGCCTGCTTCCGGCGGTTTTACGGCAACTTCTTCATATCTGATATCCTTTGGCGCATAATATTGTATTGATTTCATCTTTTCCATTAATTTGTTTCCTTAATTTCAATGATTTTTTCTTTTACCTGTTCAAACACCTGTTTCCAGTCCCCGAATTCTTTTTGCCTGAATATTGTAACACTGTCGTACCAGTCGCATTTTGACAAGTCTGTATGCCATCTCCAGTTATAAATATACGGAAGGAGTACAAAACTTTTTTTCATCATAGCACCGGCAAGGTGAATAAGAGAACTGTCGTTTGATATTATTAAATCCATATTCTCCATTGCTCCGGCCGTATCTGAAAAATCCGAGAAAGTTTCACCCAGATCTGTAATATCATATTTTTCTTTTATTCTCGCTATTTCTTCCGAACCGTCAAATGTTTGGAATGAATAAAATTGTGTGTTTGGAATTTCAAACAAAGGATAAAAATCTTCTACTTTTAAAACCCGTTCAATATCATAATGTGTGTTGCCCTGCCATTTTATACCGATTTTAAATTTGTTATTCTGACAGTATTTATCTTTGTATAACTTAACTTTATCCGGATTAGGCTTTATATATCCGTCATCGTGGTGGATAAAAACATCATCTCCCCGAAGTTTCAATACATGCGCAATACTCAAAAACGGAAGATGATAGTCAAAATCCATTTGTTTTTTGTAATCGTAATTTTCTATAATTTCAGCACCGTATGAGTTTTCACGAAATAACGGCAGCAATTCTTTTTGCGGCTTTATAATAAGTTTTTTACACATAGATGCAAGTTGAGGAACATACCTGTAAAACATAAGCAAATCCCCAAAACCGGCTTCATAATATGTAAATAATGTTTTATCTTTTAAATTTTCCCCTTTCCATTCCGGCTTGTTGTGCATAAGTTCCGGATATAATTTTTCCTGTGATAGTATTGCGCTTTTTTTGCATAATCTGGATTCAAAAGCGTCAAGTCCGTTAGGATAGTCTTTAACCTGCATATAAGCCAGTCCGAGGAAATATTTTGTTTCCCAATCATCAGGTTTCATTTCCAAAACTTTTTTATAGCATTCTATAGCCCGGTACGGGTCGTTATCATAAAACGCAAGATAAGCAAGATTATAATAAGATTCATATCCCTGCGGATTTATTTCAATAGATTTTAAATATGTTTTTTTTGCATCTTCCCACCGGTGAGCGTTTTTGTATGCCATTGCAAGGTTAAATAAGTTTTCATAGGAATAATTTATTTTGATAATATCTTCATAAAGTGTAATTGATTTCAAAAAATTACCTTTTTCCAGATATAATTTTGCAAGATTTTCAAGATAATAAACTCTTGGCTGAATTTCAATTGCTTTTTTTATACAAATTTCTGCTTCTAAAAAATTATTCTTTTGAAAATGAATTATACCGAGCAAATCCCAGACTTCATCATTTTCAGGTTCGGATTTTAGAATGTCCATATACAAATCACAGGCTTTATCCAGATTCCCGCTTTTGTGTTCTTCAAATGCTTTTTTAAAGTTTTCTAAATGCCGGTGCATATAACTCCTCAATTTCTATTATACTTTTATTCCGAGAATCTGGAATATATAATTTATATTAAATATATTATTCTGGATTAAAATACCGGTAACAGAACTAATAACAATCAAGACGGCAATAATAACAGCCGTATCTTTTTTATCATTATTGCGGGTTAAAAGAATAAGCAGTCCCAGCCCGCTTGATGATGACAGTCCTGCAATCAGAGAACCGAAACTAATCGTATGTTTCAGATATAAAAGTGTAAGAAGAACTGAAATTGCACAATTTGGAATAAGCCCGATAAAAGAAGCAATTACAGGCTGAACGGGAGAATTTATAAGGCAGTATTTTGCAAGATTTTCTTCTGTTCCTGCAACTGATAAAATATACCCCAGCCCTATTGAAACAATCAAAATAAATATAAAAATATTGAAAGTGTGTTTCAGCGGGTGGAGCCACAAATCTTTCGGGTGCGGCGAATCTGCAATTTCATGATGGCAGCAGCCCTTTTCATGGAGAAAATTATCAGATTTATTTAATTCAACCGGCTCATTTGCCTTGTAAGTGAAAATAATATCAACAAGGTATCCGGCTATAATTGCCACAAGTATTTTTATACAAATAATCGGGAGTACAAGATATGCTTTTGAAGGTTCCGATATAATAATCGGAATTGCCTCATCGGAAGTTGCAAGATATACAGAAAGAAGGGTTCCTCTGCTCAAGATTCTTCTTGTATATAATGTGCTTGCGATAACCGAAAATCCGCATTGAGGAATTGAAGCAAACAAACTGCCGAATAAAGGCCCTATTTTTTTCATAAAAAAGACGAACAGATGTTTCTTTTTTGTAAAATATATTTCTATCCATTCAATAAAAACAAACATTACAAACAGAAATGGCAGTAGGTTTAAACTGTCTATCAGTGCATCTTTTAAAAATTCCGGCAAAAATGTTACCGGTTCAATGAGATGTTCCGGCAGATTAAAAATCACATTAAAAATTTTCCAAATAATATCAAAATTCATAAAAACCTCTTATTCTGCAAATATTGGTATGCTTGGCACCGGAAAAACAGACATTGCCAGTCCTGTAAGCAGAGCCGTAATAAATAGTATAAAGGCAATAAAAAATGTATCAGTATTTCTTTTGCTGAGTTTTGCAAGTGTTAACAATCCGACTCCGGTTGTGGAAATAAGTCCGGCAAGGTAAGCAGCAAAACTGACAGCCCCTTTTAAATATGCAATTGTTAAAAATACTGATGCCGCACATGACGGAATAAGCCCGAACGCAGCACAGCCGGCAATTTGTATAGGAGTGTTATACATCAAT
The DNA here is from genome assembly GCA_944325095.1 of Candidatus Gastranaerophilales bacterium. Classification (GTDB taxonomy): domain Bacteria; phylum Cyanobacteriota; class Vampirovibrionia; order Gastranaerophilales; family Gastranaerophilaceae; genus Zag111. Next base: position 9,080 of record CALUYV010000030.1, read on the forward strand.
AGCCGTGCAACATTACCGCCGCTGCCCAGACTGTTCACTGCGGAATAATATACGGAAAGGGCGATTGCTACAAAGAAAAACATATTCAAGGTATGCGCCCAAGGATGCCCCCAGCCTACTTCTGCCTCTCTTAAACTGGACAGTTTATGGTGGCAGCAGGCATCTTCATTTAATTCTATATTTACTGCATTTACTTCTTCTGTCGGTTTTTTCATAAAAATTATCATTGAATCTACAGCCATCCATACGAGCAGCCCGAGAATAATTTTAATGATAATTAGCGGAATTAGTATATTTGTTTTATCCAGATCCATAAATAATATCGGATAAGCATCATCGGAGCATGTAATAAAAAACGACATCAATGTGCCCCGTGTAATGATTTTTCTTGAATAATAGGTTGCTGCAATCACCTGAAATCCGCATTCAGGCAGAGTGGAAATCGAAACTCCGAAAAATGGGCCGAATTTTTTAATAAGTTTTACAAGAAAACCTATTCGTTTCATAAAAATTCGTTCAATGATTTCAATTATAAGATAAAGGATGTATAAAACAGGAACAAAATATAAACTCTCAATAATTGCCTGTATTATATACTCAGGCAGTACATCAACCCGTTCAAGTATTACTTTGGGAAGTATTAGAAGTTCCTGTAAATTTGGTATTAATGATTCCATTTGCTTTCCCGTATCCGCTATCTCTAAATTTATCTTATCACAACTATATTAATATTTATAATATTTTACGAATTGAAGATTTTTAAATTTTATCCTATACTAATGTCGGTATGAAAAATAACAGACAAACAAATATAAATATACACAGAGATGCCTGGGTTGAAATAAATGTTTCAAATCTTGAGCATAATATAAGAGAAATTAAATCAAGAATACCTGAGGGTGTAAAACTTCTGGGGGTAGTAAAGGCTGATGCATACGGTCATGGCTCGGTTATGCTGGCTCCGACAATACTTGCTTCCGGCATGGATATGCTCGGTGTTGCCTCTATTGATGAAGGTGTTGATTTAAGGAACGCAAATATTAATTGCGAAATACTTGTGCTGGGTGCAGTTCCTGTTTGGGCGGTAGAAAGTGCCGTAAAAAATGATTTGAGTATTGCAATATTTTCCAAAGATCATATCAAAGCATGTGAACAGGCATATTTAAGAACCGGTATAAAGCCTAAGGTTCATGTAAAACTTGATACCGGTATGAACAGAATAGGTGTAAGAGCAGAAGATGCCGTTGATTTTATACAACAGGTTCAAAAGGCTGATTATATCAATTTGCAGGGCATTTTTACCCATCTTGCATCGGCGGAAGAAACAGATAAAACCCGGGAACAGATTAATAAATGGAACAGTGTTATAAATAATATCAATACTGATGGGCTTTTGCTTCATATATTAAACACTGCAGGCAGTATCTGCTATGATGTTCCTAATTCCAATATGCGCAGAATAGGAATTTCACTTTATGGTTTGTATCCGGATTTTCCTGATATTGATTTTAAAAGACCGGATTTGAAACAATTAATTTCATTAAAAGCAAGAATTGTGAATATTCATACCGCTAAGAATGGTGAAGGCGTCAGTTACAGTCATACTTTCACTGCAAAGGGCGACAGAGTTATAGCAACTGTTCCTGTAGGTTACGCTGACGGTGTTCCAAGGCTGCTTTCAAATAAAATAAAAGGCTCTGTGAACGGGGTTGAAGTGCCGCAGGTCGGAAATATTACTATGGATCAGATGATGTTCGATATTACGGGAACAAATGCTAAAGTCGGTGATATTCTTACTCTGCTGGATGAAAATCATTCTATTGATGTTTGGGCAAAACTTCTCAATACTATCAACTACGAACTTACCTGCAGGCTGAAAGTAAGACTGCCGAGAGTTTATACAAGATAATAAAAAAGGGGATTATGGAAGAATTTGATTTAGGAATTATCGGAGCAGGGCCGGCCGGATATACCGCCGCACTGCACGGAGCAGGTACAGGCAAGAAAGTCGTTTTGTTTGAGAAAAATGAAATAGGCGGAGTATGCTTAAATAAAGGCTGCATTCCGACAAAAGCCATTTTGCATGTTTCAGAGGTCTATAATCGTATAAAAAATTGTTCTGATTACGGAATTTCGGTTTCAGATGTGGATTTTGATTATTCGGTTGTTCTTGAAAGAAAAAACAAAATTATTGAAAAACTTCGTAAAGGAATAGAACTTGCACTCAAAAATTCAAAGGTTACTGTCGTAAAATCTGAGGCGGAAATTTTATCAGAGCATGAAATTTTGTCTGATAATACAGTTTATTCCTGTAAGAAAATTATTTGTGCCGGGGGTTCATCTCCCAAAATTATAAAAGGTCTGGAGTTTGACGATGAATTTTTGCTCTCATCAGATGATATTCTTAATCTTGAGAAACTTCCTAAAAGTGTTTTAATTGCAGGTTCCGGTGCAATTGGGCTTGAATGGGCAAGAATTATGTCTAATTTCGGAGTTGAAACGGTTTTGATTGAACTTGCGCCTCACCTGCTTCCGGCAGCAGATATAGAAGTTTCTAAAAGAGTAGAAAGAATTTTAAAATCCCAAAATATAAAATATTATACAAATACATCAATCCAAAAAATTGAAGGTAAAACGGTAACATTATCCAATAACGAAGTCTTAAATCCTGAGATAGTTCTTGTTGCAGCAGGCAGAACACCGTGCATTCCGGATAAAAAATTTGACGAGGTTTCTTATATCGGTGATATGGCAGGAGAAATTCAACTTGCGCATTATGCAATAAAACAGGCGGTTGAGACAGTCGATTTTATTCCGTTCAATAAAAATCTGACACCGTTTGTTATATACGGAACGCCTGAAATAGCCTGGGCAGGAAAACGTGAGCAGGATTTGGAAGCCGGTACTTATCAAAAATCTTTAACTTTGATATCATCTCTTGGCAAAGCTCATTGTGATAATGAAACGGAAGGGTTTATAAAAATTCTTGTTCAAAATAATAAGATAATAGGAGCTCATATTGTATCAAGCGAAGCTTCATCTATCCTTCAGCAATTACTTATTGCTATGCAGTTCGGGATAGGGCCGGATAAATTGAAGGAAGTATGTTTTCCTCATCCGACCTATAGTGAAGGGATTTTTGAAGGTTTGTATAAATTAAAATAAAACTAAAGGTTAATTGTATCTTTTGTGTTAATAAAATAGAATTGAATTATGACGGAAACAATATTAGAAGTAAAAAATTTAGAAGTTGTTTATCAATCCAAGAGAAATATTTTAGGCGGTGTAAAGTATGTTCATGCGGTAAACGGGGTTTCTTTCAAGGCTGCTAAAGGTGAAATTCTTGCAATTGCCGGAGAATCCGGCTGCGGAAAATCTACAATAGCAAAAACGATAATGAAATTAATTAACCCGCAGCACGGTGAAATAATCATAAACGGGCAAAATGCTCTGAATTTAAGAAAAAGAGAGGATTTAAAGGCTTATTATAAAAATATTCAAATGATTTTTCAAAATCCATACGCAAGTCTTAATCCAAAGATGAAAATAGGGCAGATTTTGCGCGAACCGCTTGAGATAAATTCTGATTATACAAAAGATAAAATTGATGAAATTGTATTAAAGAAAATACACAGTGTCGGATTGGATGAAACCTGTTTGAATCGTTTTCCTCATGAATTTTCCGGAGGACAAAGACAGCGTATCGCAATAGCAAGGGCTCTTGTTCTGGAACCCCGGATTGTTATTGCGGACGAGCCTGTAAGTGCTCTTGATGTGAGTATTCAGGCTCAAATAATTAATTTGCTCAAGCAGTTGAAAGATGAATTGAATTTAACTATCATATTTATTTCGCACGATTTAAGCGTTATAAAATACATATCCGACAAAATCGCAATAATGTATCTGGGAGAAATAGTTGAATACGGAAAAACCGAAGAAATATTCAACAGTCCGGAACATCCTTATACAAAGGCTCTGCTTAGTTCTGCTCCTGAACTGAATCCTGATAATGCCGGAGAAAAAATACACCTAAAAGGAGAACTTCCGTCAGCGGAAAACCTGCCTTCAGGATGCAAATTTCATACCAGATGCCCTTTTGCGTTTGACAGATGCAAGGAGGAATTTCCGGAGTATATAAATTTTTCAAGTGAACATATTTGTAAATGTTTTCTGTATAAATAAATTTTATTCAACAGTATTACGAAAATAAAATTTCCTCTGTGATATAATCATTATATGGAGAAAAAAATAATAACAACAAACAGAAAAGCCTTCCACGACTACACAATTTTTGATAAATATGTAGCCGGTATTGTTTTGACTGGAACCGAAATTAAATCAATCAGAAAGAATGCAATAAATTTGAAAGACAGTTTCTGCAAAATAGAAGACAATGAAATTTTCCTGTACAATTGTCATATCTCTCCGTATGAGCAGGGAAACAGGTACAATCATAAAGCAGACAGGGTTCGTAAACTGCTTTTGACAAAAAAAGAAATTTTAAAAATGCATTCCAAAATTAAAAAAGACGGTTATACAATAGTTCCTCTTGAAGTTTTTATCCAAAAAGGTTTTGCAAAAGTTGAAATAGGACTTGCAAAAGGTAAAAAACTTTACGATAAAAGAGAAACTCTTGCAAAGAAAGATCAACAACGTGAAATTGACCGTAAAATGAAGTATTAAAATTTTTTCAGATAAATAAATTTATCCGTTTTTGCATATTGAAAGTTTTTTATATTTTATGTATAATTTTGCTATAAGAAGAGATAGGAGTAAATAATGTTCGAACGTTTTACAGAAAAAGCAATAAAAGTTATTATGCTCGCTCAGGAAGAAGCTCGAAGATTAGGTCATAACTTTGTGGGTACAGAGCAGGTTTTGCTTGGTCTGATTGGTGAAGGCACTGGAGTTGCCGCAAAGACACTAAAATCCATGGGAGTTAACCTGAAAGATGCCAGAGCAGAGGTCGAAAAAATTATCGGCCGAGGTTCCGGATTTGTTGCGGTAGAAATTCCTTTTACCCCGCGGGCGAAACGTGTTCTTGAACTGTCATGGGATGAAGCCAGACAGTTAGGGCATAATTATATCGGTACAGAACACCTTCTTTTGGGTTTAATCAGAGAAGGCGAAGGTGTTGCTGCCCGTGTATTAGAAAATTTAGGTGTTGACTTAAACAAAGTAAGAAGCAATGTAATTAAGATGCTCGGTGAATCCAAAACAACTACGGCGGGTTCATCAGGTTCATCTTCAAGTTCCGGTTCAACTACAAGCGGAAAAACAAAAACTCCGAGCCTTGATGAATTCGGAAGAGATTTAACTCTTGCAGCTCAGGAATTGAGGCTTGATCCTGTTGTCGGCAGAGAAAAAGAAATTGAACGTGTTATCCAGATTCTTGCCAGAAGAACTAAAAATAATCCGGTTCTGCTCGGCGAACCCGGTGTCGGTAAAACCGCTGTTGCGGAAGGTCTGGCTACCCGTATTGTGAATGCTGAAGTTCCTGATATTTTGGACGGTAAGAAAGTTATCCAGCTTGATATGGGGTTACTTGTTGCCGGAACAAAATACCGCGGCGAATTTGAAGAGCGTCTTAAAAAAATAATGGATGAAATTCGTCAGGCAGGAAATATTATTCTTGTTATTGATGAAATGCATACTTTAATCGGTGCCGGTGCAGCAGAAGGCGCAATTGATGCTGCTAATATTTTAAAACCGGCATTGTCCCGTGGTGAAATTCAGGTTATCGGTGCAACAACATCTGATGAATATAGGAAATATATCGAAAAAGATTCCGCACTCGAAAGACGTTTTCAGCCGGTAATCATTGAAGAGCCGACAATTGAAGAATCAATTGAAATTATTAAAGGGCTGAAACCTAAATATGAAGAACACCACAAACTTGTAATTTCTGATGATGCAATTGTGGCAGCGGTTAAATTATCAAGTAAATATATCAATGACAGATATTTGCCGGATAAAGCGATTGATGTTATTGATGAAGCCAGTTCAAAAGTTCGTTTGAAAGTTTCTAATATTTCACCGGAAGGTAAAGAACTGGAAAAACAATTAAAAACACTTATAAAAGAAAAAGAAGATGCCATCCGTAATAAAGAATTTGAAGTTGCTTCTCAATTGAGAGATGATGAGGCGGACTTGAAAGATAAAATTCGTGAAATTTCAGAAAAATGGCGTAATGAAAACGAATCAAATAAAGCGGTTGTAACAGCGGAAAATGTTGCAGAAGTTATTGCAATGATGACGGGTGTCCCTGTCACCAAGTTAACAGAGGGCGAAAGCGAACGGCTGCTGAAACTTGAAGAAACACTGCATAAACGTGTTATCGGACAGCATGATGCTATTGTTGCTATTTCAAAAGCAATAAGACGCGCAAGAGTCGGTTTAAAGGCTCCGAACAGACCTATCGGAAGTTTCATCTTCTGCGGGCCTACAGGTGTTGGTAAAACAGAACTTGCCAAAGCACTTGCAGAAGCAATGTTTGGTTCGGAAGATAATATGATAAGGGTCGATATGTCCGAATTTATGGAAAAGCATTCGACAGCAAAATTAATCGGCTCTCCTCCGGGGTATGTCGGTTATGATGACGGCGGACATCTTTCAGAACTTGTCAGAAAGAAACCTTATTCCGTTGTTCTTTTCGATGAAATTGAAAAAGCACACCCTGATGTATTCAATATTATGCTTCAAATTCTCGATGACGGCAGATTGACCGATTCAAAAGGCCGCCATGTAAGTTTCAAGAATACTGTAATTATTATGACATCAAATGTCGGCGCAAGCATGATTACGAATACTTCAAGATTAGGCTTTGCAACTTCTGACGATGAGTCTAAGAGCAAATATGAAAAATTGAAAGAAACTGTTACAGAAGAAATGAAAAAGGCTTTCAGACCTGAGTTTCTTAACAGAATTGACGAAACTATTGTATTCGCTCATCTTTCAAAAGAAGAAATCAGACAAATCGTTGACCTTATGCTTAAAGATTTATTCAAGCGTCTTGCTGAAAAAGATTTAAGCGTTGAGGTATCAGATGAAGTGAAAGATCATCTTGCAGAAAACGGTTATTCGGAAGCCTATGGTGCTCGTCCGCTCCGCCGTTTGATACAGAGAAAAATGGAAGATAGTCTTGCTGAAGAAATTTTATCCGGCAAATACGGGCCTGGTGATGTTATTCAGGTGACAATGGTTGATGGTAAGATTACTTTTGACAAGGCTAAAAAGAAATCTTCCAAGAAAGAAAAAGAACCTGAAGTTGTAGAAGAAACTTCATCTTTATAAAATTTTCAAAATGTTACATAACCGAGTTTCCCGGTTATGTAACATTTCCTTAATATTTTCTGCTTTTAGTGTTTAAAAATTTTTTTACGGGTTTTAATATCATAGTGTTAGATGGATATAGGTCGAAAGAGATAGGTGATTAGTAATGCGTATTGATTCAGTAAATGGATATCGTACAAATCCTTATGCGGTAAACAGCCGTAACAGAAAGAAGAATTCTATTAATTCTAATTATTCTGCATCATCCCCGAAGTTAAGTTTAATTACATTTACGGGAGGAGTAAAAAATTTAAAACAGGTTGCTTCATTTACACCTGAAAATAAAGGTTTAGGTCTGCAAGAGGCTTATGCCGGCGGAGAAGGTGTTGTCGGATACGAACTCCCTGAGAGTTTAAGAGCACATGAAAATATTGATGCCAGAAGTTTCATGCCGTTTTGGGAACACAATAACCCGAAGGGCGGCTATAAGTATGTAATTATGCGACAAAAGGATTATCCGGCGGATCAACCTTTACCGGACTTCATACCCGCTAAAGATTTTTACAGCGCAGATGTGGGAGAAACTCCTGCTGATGTTGCAAAAAAATTAGGAGTAGAAGTTTCTGAAGTCAGGTATGTAATCCAGAGTAAGCCGGAAGGAGTCGGCCCGGATGAAAAATCAAAATACTGTCTGCTTGATGCTCCAAAAATAGAAGGAAGTATCACACGTCCATCTGCGAAAGTTCTTGGAGATCTGGAAACAATACCTTATGCGCTTTTGCAAATATCTGCAAAGAACCCTGAATATAATAAGTTACAGGGACAGCCGCATTATTTTGTTTATACTCCTGATCTTGCAAGAGCCTCCAAACCATACTCTTATGATCAGTACGGTAATGTTCCGTTTGAGGCTGAAATAATTAATTCTGACGAAATGCGCGCATTGACACAAATTGTTCATAAAAAGATGAATACCCCTGAATTCGGGTATTTTAATCCTGCAAATATAATTGCACACGATAGACCTTCCCATACTTACGGTAATCATATTGCAAATATGTCAGCAGCAGGCGATACAGATGCCAACGGATTGAAAATTCACATAGTTGCTCACAATACGGGCAGAAATTATCAGGGGGTTACTAGTGATCCGTTCAAAATGATTGCGGTAGTCGGAGATCCTGCGGATATGGAAGTTTTGAAATCCCTTCCAGATTTTCCGATACTTCAAAAGGCAAAGACTTTCGGTATAGATAACTTAAAGGTTTTAACTCCGCGAGAACATCAGATAGCCTGGTCAATACTAGTTCCGTATTTAAGAAACTTCAGAGATGGTGCCGGTACTTATAATATCTTAAAAACCGGAATCTCCGCAGCGGGAACAAATCCGGATAATATTTCAACCGGTACGGTTTCTTATCAATTTGATACCGAAATGAAAAGCAGAGGAACTCCTGACGCTGCAAAATTCTTAACGGATGATTATGCTGCTATCCAAACAAAATCTGTTTTGAACGGTTGCACACCTGCTAACTTGAGTCTTGGCGATCCTAAAGCAAAGTTTGGCAGAGGCGGAAACGGGCTTTCCAAACCTGAGGCTTTAAAAGGTTATACGCCGTTTACTTATGTTAAAGAAAGTGAATTGGAAGCATTTAACAACTATCTTTCTAAGCATAAAGACGAAAAAGAAAAATACCTGAATATAACAACTGATATTCATGATGTTGTTGCCGCAAAAGAGAAAAATGCAAAATGGCTCTCAGGACTTATTGAAGAAGCCGGTAAAAAAGGTCAGGATGAATTGAATAAATTATTCTTCAATGAACTCCAATTATCAGAAGGCTCCAATGTCTGGGGATATATTTCCAAAATTAATGATGGCGATATTATTGTATTCGGATACGGCAGACCTGATGAACAAAAAGGTTATCCGATTACAACAGGCGGATACCTTGAATTTTTGAAAGATAAAAGCATTCCTGTTGAAGTAAAGAAAAAAGTAAAACTTATCACAGGAGCAGGTCCTTGGGATAAAAATGCCGACGATTACAAGGCTCTCCGTCGTGATGCTGAAGAAATTTGGAATCTTGACGGCGGCATATATAGACACAACTATATGAATATTGAAGGTTTTACTCCAAATCGTCTTGTCGGTTGTGTTCACTACTGCTTGTTCACATCCCGCCGTGAAATGTGCGGTGTTACTCCGCTTGAATCAAAGATTGCCGGAACTCCGTACGGTGCCACAGCAACAGGCGGGCCGGTAGATTATACAAATCCGCAAAACGGCTTTTTAACAGACGAGGTTGTTGAAGGTCCTCCTGAACGTTACGGATTAAGTTATGCTAATACGGAACAAGAAATCGATCAGGCAAGGGTTAACAGACAAAAACCGCAGGTAGCAAATATCTTCAAGAAATTCATTGATCAATATACAAACGATCATGAAAGTTATATTGCAATGTCCAAGAAAAATATTGAAGAACTCGTTGACTGGCATAACAACAATGAATATAACCGCGGTAAAAGTGCCAATATGCGTTATATGGAAGATATTTTTGAATACAACAAACCTGTTACTTCAAGATATATGGGTACATTGAATCGTATAACCGGTAAATTTGGCGAATTTAGAGAATGTGCGGAAGAAATACTCGGCACAACCGCAAAAACAAGACCGATGAAATTAATTTACAGTGTTATCGGCGGGGTTGCTGTTTTGACCGGCGGTTATTTGATTTACCGCAATCACCATCAAAAAACCGGTAAACTGGATAAAGCTGTATAAGTATATTATCTTGTATAATAGTAAAAACAGCCTGATAACAAACAGGCTGTTTTTTATATAATAAATTTTGCTGCTGTATTTTATTATCTATGTTTACAGGTAAAAAAGAATATAATATACAAAAATAACACAGACACATATTATATGTCTGTGTTATTTACGCTCGAAGAGATTCGAACTCCCGACCTTTTGGTTCGTAGCCAAACGCTCTATCCAACTGAGCTACGAGCGCATACATCTAGCCCTTATATTTTATTAAAAACATAAAATTATTTCAAGTAGATTTTTAAGGGATTTATATCGCAGTTTACATTAATAAAGGCTAAAATTATCATCTTGAACGGCACGAGCAATTTTTCTTATTTGTCATTCCGGGCTGCGACCCGGAATCGCATAGTTGGACGAATTACAAAGGGCGGAATAATTTAAAACCCTCT
>CALUYV010000031.1 GCA_944325095.1 Candidatus Gastranaerophilales bacterium
TGCGCTACCTTCCTCTCACAAAACTTGACATTTAGTCAACTTTTGTTCGGCAGAGTGCCACAGGCCCGTGACGACTTTAGATATTCAATTGTACTTGCCACAGACTTGCGACTTGGGAACCACCTCGCTACGCTCGGCTGCGCTACCTTCCTCTCACAAAACTTGACATTTAGTCAACTTTTGTTCGGCAGAGTGCCACAGGCCCGTGACGACTTATAAAAAATTATCTGTTTTTAATATATCAAAAACAAATAACCTGAACTCATTACAACTAACACTAACCGATTGTTATTCCGGCTCATTATTGCTCTTCGTCCTATTTGATTATATCATGAAAGTTTTTTTTTGCAAATTTTATTTTATCCGTTTATCAATTTTTTCTGACAGGTATGTGGAAAAAATCGGAAGCAAGCCGTAATATATGCTTGCAAAAATAAGAGCAGGACGAATAATATTTATTCCTTCCACATATTTCAAAAGTTTTGGGTCTCCGGCATTCAAGGATTTGAATTTCTCGATAAATTTTTGGGTTTTCGATTTTACTATACGGTCAACGGTATAGCCGATACCAAGAGTAACCGCAGTAGAAATTATATTGTTATATATCAATACTTTCTTCCTGTTTTCTTTAATCCTTTTACTCTGTGCGGTTTGCTGGCAGGTCGCAGCGGTTAACAAAATATCTGTTCCTGCCGTAATATGTTTTGCAATATCTTTGTCATGTTTTTCGTTCTTAATTACTATATTTTGCAGTTTTTTATTGTCTATTATTTTCCCGATACCCTTTGACAGTGTATCTGTTATCCTTCCCGTGAAAAATATATTTTTATCCTTTAGAACCTCAAACCTGCCTGAAAATCCGATAGACTCGTTATCTGAAACCGGAGGTTTTATCGGTTTCGAAGGGAAAATGTTATCCATTAATACAGGAATAAGTGCAACCGTCAGTATAGATTTCGGGATTGCTGTCAAAACTCCTGCTCCGAGTTTAAACAATTGTGTGAATAGTCTGTAACTCCTTGATTTTACTAACTCCGGAGCATCCTTCTTTAAATTTATTATAGTTTCCGGTTTCAAAAATTTTTCAGGGTTTTTATCAATATTTTTAACAAGCGTTTCAAGCGGAAGAGCAACAGATTCAACCAGTGCAAATTTTATTAATCCCGAGCCTATTGAGTTTGACATTGCATACTGTTTATTCTCTTTTTCTACATCCGGAGTCAAATATATTGCAAGCGGACGCAATCCTACAGTCATTGCAAGCATTGTAAGATTTGAAAAAGTAGCCCCGTGTTCTGAAATTTTTTCCAATCCGCGAAGCAGTTTTTTATTTGTTAACAGTTTATTGCTAAAGTTTGTTCCAATGGAACTTATTTTTGGAATATTCATAATTTTTCTCTATAACTATTAGACATCACACAAACTTGAAAGTAAAAGATTTTTGATAAATCTTTACCTGATTTATTTTGCTTATTAACAGAAAATCTGGTATAATCAGATAGAATTATGGAGATAGAAATGAGAGAAGAGTTATTATCAATTATCGAAAAAAACAGCAGAATAGATTTCAGCGAACTTGCCGTACTGCTCGGTACAACAGAAGAAGTTGTGCTGAATGAACTGTCCGAACTTGAAAAAGAAGGTGTTATATGCGGATATCATACATTAATTAATTGGGACAAAACTTCTATTGAAAAAGTTACCGGTTTGATTGAAGTAAAAGTAACTCCGCAGAGAGGCAGAGGGTTTGATAATATTGCTGAAAGAATTTATAATTATCCGGAAGTAAAAGCTGTTTATTTAATTTCAGGAGGTTACGATCTGCTTGTTATTCTTGAGGAGAAAACTCTCAAAGAAATTGCAAACTTTGTATCTGATAAACTTTCTACTCTGGATTCGGTTCTCAGTACAGCGACACATTTTATTCTTAAAAAATATAAAGACCACGGCACAGTGTTAAACAAAGAAACAAAAGATGAAAGAGAGGTTATTACTCCATGAGGAATTTCCTTTCCGATAAAGTAACAGAAATAAAACCTTCAGGAATAAGAAAGTTTTTTGACATAGTAAGCGAAATGAAAGATGCTATTTCTCTCGGTGTCGGAGAGCCTGATTTTGATACCCCGTGGCATATTCGGGATGAAGGGATATATGCATTTGAAAGAGGAAAAACTTTTTATACTTCCAATGCCGGATTAAAAGATTTGCGGATAGAAATTGCAAATTATTTAAAACGAAATCAAAATCTTTCATATAACCCTGATGATGAAATTCTTGTAACTGTCGGGGGCTCGGAAGCCATTGATATTGGTCTGCGTGCGGTTATTAATTCGAAAGATGAGGTTATTATTCCTCAGCCTTCGTATGTATCTTATGAGCCGTGTGCAGTTCTTGCAGATGCAAAACCTGTTATTATCAATTTAAAAGCCGAAAACGAATTCCGGCTGACTCCGGAGGAGTTATTAAATTCAATTACGGAGAAAACAAAAGTTCTGATTCTTCCTTACCCGAATAATCCGACAGGGGCAATTATGGGGTCGGAAGATCTTGAAAAAATCGCAAAAATTGCAATTGAAAAAGATATTCTAGTTATGTCCGATGAAATTTATTCAGCACTAACCTATAAAGGCAAACACATATCAATTGCTTCAATTGACGGTATGAAAGAGCGGACTATACTAATAAACGGATTTTCAAAGGCTTATGCTATGACAGGATGGAGATTAGGATATGCCTGTGCGCCGAAAGAAATTATAAAACAGATGACAAAAATTCATCAATTTGCAATAATGTGTGCACCGACTATAAGCCAGTATGCAGCAATAGAGGCATTGAAAAACGGAGATGAAGATGTAGAGAAAATGCGCCAGTCATATAATCAAAGACGCAGATTTTTAATTGATGCCTTTAAAAAAATGAATCTTAAATGTTTTGAACCGTTCGGGGCATTTTATGTATTTCCATGCATAAAAGAATTCGGATTAACAAGCGAAGAATTTGCAACAAGGTTTTTAAAAGAAGAAAAAGTAGCAGTTGTTCCGGGAACTGCATTTGGAGAATGCGGGGAAGGTTTCTTGCGAATTTCTTATGCCTATTCTCTTGAAAATCTTAAAATTGCTATAAGTAGATTGGAAAGATTTGTTTCAAAATTAAGAAATTCAAAATCTTAATTAGCTTTCTTATACTTTTAAAATTTGAAATTAAGGTGTGAAATTTATTTTTTTGATTAATTTTACTGATATTTGTTGACTTTACAAGTGTTTACAATTAATCAATTTTTTGTCGTTTTTTGTTTTTTATAGGTAAGGAGATAAGGAAGGAAATAATATATGGGATTATTATCAGGTTTAAATTTGGCCGTAAAATATTTTACTAAGTCAAAATCTATTCAAAAAGCTTGTAAATCCGTAGGGGATAATGTTCCTCTACCAAAACCGAAAAAGACTTTGTTTTGTCACGAGTATTGGGGTGATGCTCTTGAAGAAGGTCTGGTAAAAAATAATGGGGTTAAAAATAGTGTTTCTTTACACGGAGAGGTACATGGAATTAATCATCATTTCATTGATTCTCCATACCCTGAGCATATGGATATGCCTTTTATGAATACTCACCTAACTCCTCGTGAAATGATTTCTAAAACAGATTTTGATTTTAAATCATTAAAACCTTTGGAAGAAAAAATTATATCATTCCGTTGTATAGGCGAAAAACCCACATTTTTTAAAGAGTATTCATTGTATAAAAAACGTTTGGACGTGAAAAAGGGCGATATTATTGATATGAAAGAATATGCTTATTCTACTTCTGATATTTCCTACGCCCGTGTATATTTACCGAATAATCGTGGAATTTTATACGAAATCGAATATCCTGCAGGTTCAAGAGTATCAGTGACAGGTTATGGCAATAAAAATGAAGTAGTTGCTCCCAGAGCTTCTAAATATGAGTGTACTGATGTCGAAAAAATTGTCAATGATAATGAAGATTATTTGAAAGTTAAGTTGAAATATATTCTTCCAGATGAACCTTGGAGAAATAAAACTTAATTCTGCTTAAAAATTGCGTTTCAAATCTTAATACAACACTTGAAAAACTCTCAAAAATATCTTATACTACAAATGTAGTTTTGATTTGTGTGGGTGAAACATGTTAGTAAGTTTAATGGCAAGATTGAATGCAATTTCACAAAGAAATAATGCCCAGTATTCATTGATGCAGAATCGTATGAATATGATGCGTGCATTAAGAATGCCTTTTCTGGGCAGAATGAATATGCAGGATTTACACAGAATGGATATGCACTACGCATTAAGTAATGATTATTATCAAACTCAATACCTGCTTGCTTCGGCTCAAGCGCAGGCCGCCAAACAAATGATGGCGCAGGAAGCGAAAAACCTGCAGATTTCTTATATTGCATAAAATAATTCTGTCATCCGGTTAATAATTTTTTATTTGTAAAACTTTAACCCCTTCCGTCATGAAAGTTATGCCATTTAAATGTCGGGTACGATTTACTCATTTTTTCCCAATCAATAAATATATTATAATCTTTCATTGCGATTTTTCGCTCTGTTTCCCACGATTTTATATAATCAATGCAAGCATGATCAATAAAATGCAGTCTTTCGATATTCAAGGCTATATTTTTATCTTTTGGCAGTTTTTCAAGAGCATCAATAAGTGTAGGGAGCTGTAGAAAAGTAATGTTTCCGTGTAAATTTGCAATAACCTTGTTTTCCGAGTCAATATTTTCCGTGTCAATATTAACTTTCAAAACTTTATATGCGCTTTTAATAAACGCACAGCCAAAACCTATCAAAATACCTTCAAACAAGTTAGTAAACAGTATTGAAACAAGAGTAATTATATAAATTGCAAATTCTCCTTTGCTCAAATTAAAAATATATTTTGCGGCAGTGATATCAACGAGTTTGTATCCCGTATAAACAAGAATAGCCGCCAGTGCCGATAGCGGGATATAATTTAAGACAGTAGGAAACGCTGTTACAAATAAAAGAAGCCATACCCCGTGCAATATTGCAGATAATCTTGTTTGAGCATCGGCATTAATATTGGCGGCACTACGAACAATAACACCTGTTATCGGCAGACCGCCTATTAAACCAGACAGAGAATTTCCTATACCCTGCGCTATTATTTCTTTGTCATAATCAGTTTTTGAACGGTCGCACATTTTATCAATTGCCGCTGAGGTCAAAAGAGTTTCCGCACTGGCAATAAAAGTAATAACAATAGCATTTAGCACTACATTAAAATCAAATATATGCATAAATTCGGATACTTTTATAAAATTAATTCCGCTCCAAAAATTTGAACTGACATCAATATAACTTATTTGTAGGTTAAATATATTTGCGGTAATTGATGCAACTATAATCCCAACAAGGGAAGAAGGTATAACCTTCAGTTTTTTATACGGAAGAACATTCCATAACAAAATAATAGAAATAGTTAACAAACCTATCATACATGCCTGATGATGAATGGAGCCGTCAAAAGGCAGAACCGAATTGTATATTACACTAAACAAATCTTTTATATTTTCAATAAAATTATTTTGCGGGCTGCTGTCCAGCATAATATGAAACTGGGACAGAAATATTGAAATCCCGATACCAGCAAGCATTCCCTGAATTATAGCGGGCGAAATTGCTCTGAACCATTTTCCGAAAGCAAGCAGTCCGAAGATAATTTGTAAAATTCCGACAAGAAAAATTATCAAAAATAATTTATCCGCCCCGTGGTGCTGGAGAATATCAACGATTATCAAAATCAGTCCGGCAGCAGGCCCTGAAACTTGAAGCGAATTGCCGGAAAACATACCGACAACAATTCCGCCGATTATACCAGCAGCAATTCCGCTGTATATCGGCAGACCGCATGCAATAGATATTCCTATTGCAAGGGGAAGGGCTATTAAAAATACTATAATTGAGGATAAAATATCTTTTTTTATACTGTTAATCATTATGAATATTCCTTTTCTCTCTACATAAAAATGTTACCATACTATAAAATTTGAATAAAGAGATTAACCTGGCTAGTTTTTATTAATCTGTCGGACAGATGATATACAAAATCGCAAAACCCGTATTTTATAATGCTTTCCGGTATTTGTGCATGGGTGTCATTTTATGTAAATAAAAATAAACTATCAGTTTTTTGTTTCTATTGACAGAAACAATATTTCATGTTATGTTTCTATACATAGAAACAGGAAAGATAAATGAACGACATAGAAAAAATTTCTAAACTGATAAGCGGTTTAAACAAACATGATATAAATAAATTTCTGAACGAAATACTGACGACTTCGGAAATAGAAGCCCTTACTAAACGATGGCGTATTATGCAAATGCTGGCAGGCGGGAAATGCACCCAGAGAGAAATTGCAGCCTTACTTGGAGTCAGTCTTTGCAAAGTGACAAGAGGCGCAAAAATTCTAAAAACACCAAATTCAATTACAAAAAAAATTTTAGAAAGGGAAAATCATGGAAAACACAATTCAAAATAACATTAATATTATGCCTGATGAAAACGGATTTTTCGGTTCTTACGGAGGTCAGTTTATTGATGATGAATTAAAAGCCGAATTTAAAAAGATAACAGATGCTTTTTTATTTTACAAAGATGATAATAATTTTAACGATGAATTGAACCAACTGCTCAAAGATTATGCGGGCAGACCCAGTGCTCTTTATTATGCAAAGAACTTATCCTCAAAATACGGGGCTGAAATATATTTAAAACGGGAAGATTTAAACCATACAGGTGCTCACAAAATTAACCATTCATTAGGAGAAGCACTCCTTGCCAAAAAACTCGGCAAAAAGAAAATAATAGCCGAAACAGGTGCCGGACAGCACGGCGTTGCAACAGCAACAGCAGCGGCGTTAATGGGGCTGGAATGCGATATTTATATGGGAGAAGTTGATATTAAAAAAGAAAAACCGAATGTAGATAAAATGAAAATTCTCGGTGCTAATGTAATCAGTGTAACAAGCGGAAAAGCAACACTCAAAGAAGCCGTTGACAGTGCCTTTAATGCTTATTTAAACGAGTATGAAACCGCAATTTATGCCATTGGTTCAGTTGTCGGCCCTCACCCTTTTCCAATGATTGTAGAACATTTCCAATCAGTTATCGGGAAAGAAGCCCGCAGACAATTTCTTGAAAAGAATAATTCTCTTCCTGATTGTATTATTGCCTGTGTCGGCGGTGGTTCAAATTCAATAGGATTATTTGACGCATTTCTAAATGATAATAATGTAAAAATTTTCGGTGTTGAACCGCTCGGAAAAAGTGCGCGCATAGGAGAAAATGCGGCAACTCTGACATACGGTTCAGATGGAATTATCCACGGGTTTAAGTGTAAATTGCTAAAAGATGAGAAAGGAAATACCGCAGACGCGTATTCTATAGCCAGCGGGCTTGATTATCCGGGAGCAGGTCCAAAGCACTGTTATCTTCAATCAATAGGAAGAGTTGAATATGTCACAATCTCAGATGATGAAGCAATTAAAGCCTTTTTCGAACTATCCCGGACAGAAGGTATAATTCCGGCTCTTGAAAGTTCTCATGCTATTGCCTATGCCTTGAAATACGCAGGAGAAAATCAAGGCGCAAAAATACTTGTAAACCTCTCAGGCAGAGGCGATAAAGATGTTGAATTTGTTTTGAATGAAATCAATGTAAGACATATAAATATTAATTAACCCCAAAATTAAATAAATAACCGGCAGCCAGTTAAAAACTGCCGGTTTTATAAAATTAATTACTCCATACTTCTAATCCATACTTCCGCTTCTGAGACCTTCCATATCAAGCGTTATGTATTTCAAACCTGTAAATCTTAACGAGTTAATAATTTCATCTTTTTGTCTAATAAAAGCATTGAAATTTTCCGGTAAAATTTCTATACGCGCAATATCATTATGCACTCTGAACCTGCAGGAAGCAAACCCGAAATTTTTTAAAACTTTTTCGCATTTTTCAACCATTTTTAATTTTTCCGGAGTTAAAACTGTTTCATAAGGGAAACGGGTGGCAAGACACGGTGTTGAGGGCTTATCATAAAACGGGATATTACATTTTTTTGAATATTCTCTAATTTCGGATTTAGTAATTTTGAACATTGCAAACGGCGAGATTATCCCGAGTTCTTCAAGGGCTTTTCTTCCGGGACGATAAACCTGTAAATCATCAAAATTTGTACCGTCAAATATAACAGAAGCCCCGTTTTTTTCTGCAGTATTTACAATTTTGCCAAACATATTTTTTTTACAGTGATAACACCGGTCTTTCGGGTTAGATATAATTTCCGGGATTTTAAAAATATCCGTATCAAGAATAATTTGTTTAATCCCCCAATCCTGACATATTTTTTCTGTAAAAGAAATTTCTTCATGCGTTTGCAGATTTGAATTAATTGTCACGGCAAGCGGATTCAGCTTTTTACAAAAGTAAAGCAGGAGAATACTGTCAATTCCGCCGGAAAAAGCAAGGCAAATGCCCTGCTTTTCCTTCATTTTCAAATAATCTTGCAGTTCTTCGAATTTATTGAACATTCTCGGATACCATTTTTCTGCTTAAAAGCATTCCTGTTGCAAACATAATAGCAGCAACTGCAAAAAGTCCTGCAATAGCCCCGAATGTGTACGGCATACCGGTAAATATTGCAGATTTTGCCTGAACTGTTTGAGAAAATTCATATAACAGTCCTTGTGTCTGCATAACGACAGAATCAGAAATATTTAACAATGACCATTCCAGCCCGTCCGGTTTTTGTGAAGCATAAGGAGAAATAACTCCGGCGAGAATCACTGCTGTTATACTTAAAAAGTATGACAATTTTTTAGTACTTGCAAATTTTGCCGCAACAACAACTGCAGCAGTAACAATACCTTCAACCAAACCTATCGGAATGTGAATCATCTGCATCAAGCCTGTAAAATTCCAAACGCTTGACATTGCAATAGATCCGGAAAGAGCACCTTCCAGCACAACTGCAATTGAGCCTAACTGTAGTGCGCCAACAGAAGCAAGTATTGCTCCTGCAACAGGTTTGCTGCGTTTTGCAAGAGGTTTGTATAACAGAGGATACGCAACAAAACAGGAAAGAACTCCCATATTAAAGATATTACATCCTAATGCCAGCAATCCTCCGTCTGCAAAAAATACAGCCTGAACTATTAAGATAGAACACATTGCAAGAAAGCCCGCATAACGTCCGATTAACGCAGAAAGAAGTATTCCGCCTATAATATGACCGCTTGAACCGGTTTGCGGAATAGAAAAATTAATCATCTGAAGTGCAAAAACTAATCCTGCAGCGGCGGCGGCAGAAAAAATTTTATCTTTTGAAAAATCATTTTTTGCTTTTTTATAAGCATAAATTGCAGCAGCACCTGCTATAGCAAGCATCGGAATCCCGGTAACGGGACAAATAATACCATTTCCTAAATGCATAAATTATTCTCCTTTCTTTTCTATTAACATAACTCTTAAAATCGGATTTTCATACGGTCTTTTGCCGGAACCGTATCCTGTTTTTTTAATAAAAAATTCTTTCGGCAGTTTTTCGTCTGTATATAATGCTGCGGCAATGGCAGCACCTGTCGGTGTAACCATCTCCCCGTCATTATCCGATATCTGCAGCGGGAGATTATATCTTGAACAAATTTCACAAACAGCAGGTACAGGTACAGGAATTTTGCCGTGCTGGCAATTTACAAAACCCTGACCGTCAACCAGTGTCGAAAAATACACTTTCTCCGGTTTAATATCATCAAATAAAACCGCAAAACTTACTATATCAACGATAGAATCTATTGCACCGACTTCGTGAAAATGAACTTCATTTATATTTTTTCCGTGAACTTTTGCTTCTGCTTCCGCAACTATTTTAAAAATTTCCTTTGCAAGATTTTTTGCATTATCAGATATTTCAGCCTTATCAATAATTTTATTCACATCATCAAGATTTCTATGGGTGTGAGAATGTTCTGTATGGTGATGATGCTCGTGCGGATTGTGTTCAGCATCATGGTGATGATGAATACAGGCTGGCAAAATAACATCAAAATCTGATGCCATAATAGCATTAACAGGCTTTTTAGAAATAACATAACTGAATTCATTATCCAGTTTCATTGATTCTAATGCCTTATCCAGTTTTAATCTGTCTGCCCCTAAATCTAAAAGTGCCCCCACGGACATATCTCCGGAAATTCCTGATTTGCACTCAAAATATAAATCCATTTTTATTTTCCTTTCTCTATAAGCCTGTTTATTTGCGACGCACTGTAACCGGCATTAAATCCGTTATCAATATTAACAACGGTCATTCCTTCTGCACAACTGTTAAGCATAGTTAAAAGTGCCGATACGCCTTTCATAGATGAACCATATCCTACAGATGTCGGAACTGCAATCACGGGAATATCAACAAGTCCTGTTAAAATACCGCCCAATGCTCCTTCCATTCCCGCAACAGCAACAATTACATTTGCCTGTCTGATTTCATCAATTTTGTCAAATAATCTGTGAATACCTGCAACACCAATGTCATAATATTTTTTGACATTACTCCCGTAAAATTCTGCAACAGAGGCTGCTTCCTCCGCAACCGGAATATCTCCGGTTCCTCCTGTGCAGATAGCAATTTCACCCGTTTTTTCAATCTGATTTTTAACAAGGGTAACTACTCTGCCCTGTTCGTTATATTCAATCTGCGGAAAAACTTTTTTTAAGACTTCAAACTGTCCTTTTGCGGCACGGGTTCCTATTACATTTTGATTCCGGTTATAAAATTCAGTAAAAATTTTAACTAACTGTTCATCTGTTTTGCATTCGCAAAAAACCGCTTCACTGCAGCCCCTGCGTTTTTGCCGTTCAATATCAAGTTTTGCAAAATCTATATCAATATATTTGTCATTCATTATTTTGTTCTACCTCTTGATAATTTTCATCAGTCAAACATTTCTCCTGATTTTTATATTTTCTTGCAAGCAGCAAACCGGCTTCAAACAAAAGATATGTAGGTGTTCCAAGCATCAGTTGGCTTATAACATCCGGAGGTGTAAAAATTGCAGCAAGAATTAATATTATGACAATTACATACGGTCGTTTATCACTCAAAGATTCGTAAGAAATTACACCGGATTTTACCAGTGCAATTGTAATCAGAGGCATTTGAAACATCGCCCCGAATGATGCAGCCATCACCAGCGTGAGATTTATAATATTTGAAAGCCCGAATACGGGAGTAATATTTTCTCCAGCAAAACTCAAACCGAATTTTACAACTATCGGCATAATTACAAATATGCAAAAACAAGCCCCGAGTAAAAATAAAAAAGTTGATGCAAAAACAACTGTTTTTATAAACTTTTTTTCATTATCGTACAATGCAGGCAGTATAAAATCCCAGATTTTTTTTGCCATATACGGAAAACACACAATAACATCCAATAGAAGTGCAGCCTTTAACTGCAGCATGAAAACCTCCATCGGAGAAAAAAAGTTAAAAGAAACTTTATCCGATCCTGCTATTACTTTTACAAGAAAATTTAAAGCATACGGGGACAGCCAGAGAGTAAACGGAATAACGATACAAAGCGATATCAAACATTTTAAAAGAGTTTCTCTCAAGGCTTCCAGATGGGATATTAAACTTTCGTCTTTATTATCAACCATAATTACACATCTTTTGGCTGGTATTCTTCCGGTTTATCAGCAGTTTCTTCTATTGCGTCTTTCAAACCTTTGGCTTCTTCTTTCAAAATATTCTTGGCTTTTTTATATTCATAAGTTGCTCTTCCCAGTGCTCTTGCAACTTCGGGAATCCTTTTTCCGCCGAACAACAATAATATAACAACCAGAATTAATAAAATTTCAGTTATACCGAGTGACATAATTATCTCCTTTTCATTATTTTACAAAACTCTTTGCTCTTTAATTGTATAAACATCTATAGCGTTGAACTTACAGGCATTACGGCAGGCACCGCAGCCGATGCATCTGGAAGTATCAAGAACCGTTTTCCCGTTAATTTTAGTTATAGCATGCACAGGACATGTTTCAATACACAAACCGCATTGATTGCAGTTATTTTCATTTATCATAGCCATACCGATTCTGATTCGCTGTTTTTCTTTAAGAGGCAGTCTTTTTATTGCACCTGACGGACAAACCTCTCCACACTTTGCACAGTTATAATCGCAATACCCGTTTGAATAATCAAGATAAACTGCGCCGTATTCCTTATCCGCTTTTTTGATAATTTTATTCGGGCAATTTTCAACGCAAAGATTGCAGTTTAAGCATTTGTTCAAAAACTTTTCTTTATCGCCGGCTCCGGGCGGAAGAATTACATCCTTAATTTTTTCGGAAATTTTATTTTTTAACTCAATTCCCGCCTTCGCCATACCGCCGAATATTGCAAGAACAACACCCGCTATAATGACCTGCCGTCTTTTTAAATTGAAAGAAACGGGCATTTTTGGCGCAAATCCGTATTTCATTGCATTTTCCGGACAAACACTCAAACATTTAAAACATTTTATACAGGTTTCGTTATCAACTTTTTTATCTTTTGCATTTATGCATCCTGACGGACAGTTTTTTTCACACATTCCGCAGGAAACACAATTTTCATCCATATAAATTTTGTTTGGCGAAAGTTGTGAAATCACTCCGAGTATAGTTCCGACAGGGCAAAAATTTGTACAAAAAATTCTGTCTTTGAGCAGTACGGCAAAAAGAATAATGACAACTAGGGCAATACCCAAAACAGCACCTGAAAATGCTGAGCCGAAAATAGAATAAGGATCAAAATATCTTATAACAAGCGAACTGCCTCCGATAAAAACACCCCAGACGGCAGCCGTTATGAAATATTTTAGAGGAAAATTTTTCTGTTGTGGTGCGGAGTTTTTCTTAAATAAACTTTTCACAAATCCAAAAATTTCCTGCAAAATTCCGAACGGACATATTACAGAACAATATATCCTTCCGAATAAGAAAGTAATACCTGCAAGAATCAGTAATATAACAAGAGCCGTTACGGAAAAATCAGCAAAAACTCTTTGTACAACAGGCAAGAATTGAAAATCTAAAACCTTTAACGGATAAAAAATCCCCGATATACCTGATAGTGCAAGTAAAAATACTGTTCCTGCTGTGATTAGCCGTATTTTATAAAGATATTTTCCTTTCAAAATTTAACCTTTCTTTTCAATATCTTTAACAGCCGCTTCTACTTTTTTCAACAATGCCGGAATATCAAGCCCTTGAGGACAGTTTTTGGAACACAAATGGCAGTTAATACATTTATCTGCTCTTTCATCTTCTTTCAATGCGTTATAATTTGCCTCAAACATAAATGTCTGTTTATTGGATTGATAAACATTATACAGCCCGAAAATAGCCGGAATATTGATTCCTCTCGGGCAGACTTCCATACAATACCGGCATGCTGTACAATTTATTGCACCCTGTGATTGTATGATTTTAGCAACTTCTTTTGCTACCTCTTCTTCTTCAGGTGTAAATTCTCTGAAGTTGGTAAAGGTATCAATATTTTCTTTTAACTGCTGTAAATTACTCATACCGCTCAAGATAGTAAAGACTCTGTCCTTGCTTGTAACCCATCTCAAGCCGAAAGATGCCTGTGTATCGTCAGGACATTTTTCTTTCAGTTTTGCAGCCGCTTTTTCAGGAAGTTTGCACAATCCGCCCCCTCTTAAAGGTTCCATAACAATAACCGGAACTTTTGCTTCATCTGCAATTTCATATAATTCCTGTGCGTTGATAACTGTCCAGTCAAGATAATTAATCTGCAGCTGGCAAAAATCCCATTTGTGCTCGTGAATAACCTCTTTTAACATAACAGGGTCGCCGTGGAAAGAAAATCCCAGATGTTTTATTAAGCCTTCTTTTTTCAATTTTAAAAGTTCGCCGTACATATCATTATCACGATAATTATTGATAGTGTTTTTGTTTATGTTGTGAACCATATAATTGTCGAAATATTCCACCTGACATTTTTTCAACTGCTCATCAAACAGTTTTCTTACATCTGACGGAGAATGAACAAGATATGCAGGGTTTTTGTCTGTCAAAAAGAAACTTTCTCTTGGATACTGTTTTAAAATTTCGCCTATTGCATTTTCAGATTTTCCGTCAACATACATATACGCGGTATCAAAATAATTTGCACCGTGTTCCATTGAATAGGCAACCATTTTATCAAGTTCAACCATATCAATTTTGCCGTCGCGCATAGGCAGCCGCATACATCCAAGTGCTATAAGAGGAATTTCAAGATTATCAAATTTTCTTTTTACAACCTGATTTTCTGCCTTTTTAATTTCTTTTTTACCGCATCCTGCAAGCAAAGCCGCACCGCCGGCTGCCAGTGCAGAATTGATTATAAACTCTCTGCGCTTCATTATATATTCTCCTTGGTAAATAAACTTTGTACACTAATACATAATTATTATCTGTTATTTTCTGTAAAATAGCAAATACTTATATTGAATATTATATTATTCGGAAAAAGTATAATTCGTTCAGAAAATTAACTTTGCATTTTATCCAGCAGATTCTTTATTTCAAGGATTTTCTGCTTTGCTTCTTCTTTATCGTCAAAAGATGCTGCAACACAATCCTCAAGATGTGTTTTTAAAATATTGCTTTCTATATGCTTGATAGCAGAACGTACTGCTTTCAACTGAATAATAATATCAGGGCAGTATCTCTGATCTTCTATCATTTTTTTTATGCCTTCAAGTTGTCCGATTGCTCTGTTTAATCTGGGAATTTCCCTTTTGTGGCACGGATTTTTATGTTCTGTATTTGATTCATTGTTATGATTATCAAGTTTCATACAAATATTATACCACTAAAAAGGAGCAGTGGATACTGCTCCTTATCGGTACAAACTATTCCTTTGTATCCGGAATATTACACTCCGGAGGACAATTGCATTTATCTTCAGTGCATGTACAATTGTCGCCGCATTTACAATTAATGCATTTGCAATGTGGATTTGAACATTTTGCCATAATAGCCTCCTTTTGTTATACCCTATTGGGGTACCTGCTTATATTATTAATATACCATATGGGGGTATATTTGTCAAGTAAATTGTATATTGAATAAAGTTCAAGTAATTTGTATATTTTTCTTATTTGTAATAAAATACGAAAAGGATACACAGTATTTTAGTTTTTATACGAAGATTATGAAAGTTCAGAATATACATTTTACGGCAGCCCCGTCAAGAAAAAACATGAATAAAAAACAACAGGAATATCATACTCCGGCAGGACAGGGAATAAAAACCGCAGGAGCGTGGTTCGGTTTTGGTGTAGGGTTAGATTATATAGGCAGGAAATGCGCAGTATTCAAATCTCCTGCTAAAAATTCATTATTTATAAATACTATCCTTGCATCCGGAGCAGGGGCTTATACATATTTTAAATCATTGCACACGGAGCATTAAAATATTCCGTAAATAAAAAACGAGGCAGACGAGATGAAAATAGAACATATAAATAACAATCAGCAAAGTTTCGGGTTGAAATGTCAAACCCATAGATTTCTTACGGCAAAAACCGTTAAAGATGCAGACATTTTTTCTGGAGAAAATCTTAAAGACTTTTTATATTATGTACAAAAACCGGATTTTGATGAAACGGGGTTAAAAATTTTCGGGAAACCGACCTGTAATAATCATTTCTTTTATCCGGAACAGACCTTCCGCCCGAGATTAAGCCATCTCGATTTTTACGGACAAAACAATGCCTTTGCACGGTATATGTACCATATAATAAAAATGTTTTCCTCTATGAAAAAATCTGATATTGACGGACAAATTGAACATGCAGCAAGAGCAAAACATTTTCTTGATGATATGTCAGTCGGGCTTCATGTAGAACGCGGGACAGTTTTAAAGAAGTATAAAGAACAAAAAGTTCATAAAGATTTTGAAACTTATATCTTTGAAAATCAGGACACTTTTGCAAAAAATCATACTTCGTCAGAACTGCAAAAAAATCACAGAAGTTTTAAAGATCTGTTTATGGATACGGTACAAATTTCGTTAAAAACGGAACTTCCTGCGGAAAATAATAAAGACCGCTGGAAAAACATTGCACAAAAGACAGTTGATATAAATATGGATTCATCAAATGAATTTTTCAAACTTTTAAAACACTATAATCTGCCGGTGATTGAAAATAAATAAACTAATACAATATTAATGCTATAATTTACATATAAAAATTGACTGGCAGGTATGTATGCAGAACGAATCAAAACCCGATAAAATAATTGTGCGCGGTGCCCGTGTACACAATTTAAAAAATATTGATGTTGATATTCCGTTAAACAAAATTGTAGGAATTGCAGGGATTTCAGGCTCCGGAAAATCCTCTCTTGCACTCGGAGTATTATATGCGGAAGGCTCAAGACGATATCTTGAAGCACTTTCTACATATACAAGACGAAGAATGACTCAAGCCGCCAAAGCGCAGGTGGATGAAATTTTATACATTCCTGCCTCACTTGCACTTCACCAGCGTCCAGGAGTTCCCGGAATAAGAAGCACTTTCGGGACAGGAACGGAGTTATTAAACAGTCTAAGATTAATGTTTTCAAGACTTGCCAGCCATCGCTGCCCGAATGGTCATTATCTTGAACCTACGCTTCTTGTGGCGGCAGGCAAAGAACTTGTTTGTCCGGTGTGCGGAGTTCATTTCTACGCTCCCGGAGCAGAAGAACTGGCTTTTAACAGTCAGGGGGCATGCGAACGATGCGGAGGAGTCGGAACAATCAGGACTGTTGATGAATCAACCCTTGTACCCGATGAATCTTTAACAATAGATGAAGGAGCAGTTCTTCCGTGGAATTCTCTTATGTGGTCTTTAATGACCGATGTATGCCGCGCAATGGGCGTAAGAACAGATATTCCGTTTTACAAACTGACTCCTGAGGAAAGAGAAATCGTATTCCACGGGCCTGCAGTCAAAAAACATATCTTTTATAAAGCAAAAAATTCCAATCAGGCAGGAGAGATTGATTTTACATACTATAACGCTGTATATACGGTGGAAAATGCTTTAAAAAAAGTCAAAGACGAAACGGGAATGAAACGGGTTGAGAAATTTTTAAAAGAAGATATCTGTCCGGAATGCCATGGAACAAGATTATCGCAAAGGGCAAGAGAACCAAAACTCAGAGGGATATCTCTTGACCAAACCTGCAAAATGACACTGTCAGAACTTATATCGTGGGTTGAGGGTGTGCCGGCTTCATTACCTGAAAAAATGCGACCTATGGCGGAATCTATCTGTGAATCTTTTCAAGCAACCGCTAAAAGACTTATTGATTTGGGTTTGGGATATCTTTCTCTTGACAGAGCCGCCTCAACACTTTCAACAGGTGAAAGGCAGAGAATGCAATTAGCCCGATCTGTTCGAAATCGTACAACCGGAGTGCTTTATGTACTTGATGAACCGTCTATAGGACTGCATCCGGATAATATAAAAGGTTTGAATGCAGTTATGCACGATCTGGCAGATGACGGGAACTCTGTTGTCCTTGTTGATCACGATACACAGATTTTGTCAGAATCCGATTGGATTATAGAAATGGGGCCAGAGTCTGGTATTGACGGCGGAGAAGTAATTGCTCAGGGTACAATTCCGGAAATTGTTAAAAATCCTGTTTCAAGAATAGGAGTATTTCTGTCAGGAAAAGGAAATAAACACATCCGTCCGCAGACTTCAAAATCTGAAATGTTTAATAACGGCGAAATACATCTTTCGACCTCTGAAATCCATACTGTAAAACCTCTGGAAGTTAAAATTCCTAAAGGCAGGCTGACAGTTGTAACAGGTGTTTCAGGTTCTGGAAAAACAACTTTAATTCTGGAAAGTTTAATTCCTGCTTTAGAAAAATATACAGCAGGCGAAAATTTGCCGCCGCATATAAAAAACATAGAAGCAGAAGGAATAAAACATATAAAATTAATAGATGCAACACCTATCGGAATAAATGTCCGCTCAACCGTTGCCACTTATGCAAACATACATGATGAACTGCGCAAAGTTTTTGCAAAAACCCGGGATGCAAAACAACTCGGATATAAATCAGGTGATTTTTCTTATAATACAGGCAGTCTGCGCTGTCCAACATGTGACGGAACAGGGTGTATAAGTCTTGATGTACAATTTTTGCCTGATGTTGAAGTTACCTGCCCTGATTGCAGAGGCTCAAGATATTCAAAGCAAGCAGAAAATATCAAATATAATACAAAAACAAAAGAAACTTATTCTCTGCCTCAAATTATGGCAATGGATGTAAATCACGCACTTGATGCCTGCAAAGATTTAAATACCGTTCACCAACGGCTGGAAGTTTTGAAAAATCTCGGACTCGGGTATTTAACTCTCGGAGAAGCAACCCCGAATTTGTCAGGCGGGGAAGCCCAGAGATTGAAACTAGCATCAGAAATGGGAAGAAAACAGGAAGATACTGTTTTTGTCTTTGATGAACCTACAATAGGTCTGCATCCGCTTGATGTGCAGTCGCTGCTTGGAGTTTTTCAAAATTTAATTGAAAATAATGCTACCGTTGTTGTGATTGAACATGATATGGATGTTATAAGAAATGCGGATTACATTATTGATATGGGCCCGGGCGGCGGAAAAGACGGAGGGGAAATTGTTGC
>CALUYV010000032.1 GCA_944325095.1 Candidatus Gastranaerophilales bacterium
AATGACTTTGCAAAAATTCTTGCAGTGGAAGTTTTACCGGTGCCTCTTGGACCTGTAAACAGGTACGCATGCGAAATCCTATCCATTTTAATAGAATTTGCAAGTGCTCTTTTTATATGTTCCTGGCCTACAATCTGTTCTATTGCCTGCGGTCTGTATTTTCGGTATAAAGGTATGTAATTTTTATCCATGATAAAATGATTATAACAAATAATAATTCAAAAAGGACTGTTTATGAACTTAATTAAACCTAAAAAATTAAAAGAGGGAGATACCATCGGTATTATTGCGGTATCAGGAGAAACAGACTTTGAAAAAATAATTCTTGCCGCCGATTATTTCAAAAATAAAAATTTTAATGTTGTATTAGGTTCAAATATAAAAAAATCATACAACGGTCTTGCAGGAAAAGATGAAGAAAGGCTTGAAGATTTACACAGAGCGTTTCTTGACCAGAACATAAATGCAATAATCTGCGCCCGCGGCGGTTACGGAGCACTAAGACTTGTTGATAAAATAGATTATTCAATCATAAAAAATAACCCGAAGATTTTTTGCGGATATTCGGATATAACAATCTTGAATGCAATGTTTTACAAAAAATGCGGACTTGTAACATTTTCCGGCGCAATGGCGCAAAGTGATTTTTCAGGAGAAATAAATCCATACACCGAAAAATCTTTTGAGGACACTCTAAGCGGAAAAACTGAAATAATTTACCCGAAAACTGAAAATCTTTCCAAAATTGATACCGTAAAAGGTCTGCTTTTCGGCGGAAATCTATCGACTCTTGCAAGCCTTTGCGGTACAAATTTTATCCCTGATGAAAAATTTATCTTTTTCACGGAAGATATCAATGAACCTGCATACAAAATCGACAGGTATTTCACGCAGTTGCTTAACATTCCGGAGTTTCGAAACAATATACAGGCTGTCATTTACGGAGATTTCACAGGAGTTGACAAGCCGGAATATCTGAAAGATTTATTGAATGAAATTCAAGACGAACTCAATATACCGGTTGCAGGAAATTATCCGGTAAGTCATTCACCTGTCAAAGCAACAATTCCGGTCGGCGGATACGGAGAATTTGACGGAACAAAACTCAAAATATCAGACTATATTCTTGAAAATTAAAACATCCGATTCCACATTTTCAAGAACTCTCAAACTTACTGACCCGAGAAGAAAACGGGAAAGGTATTTATGATTTTTATTTCCGCAGATAACAAGGTCAATGTTATTCTGTTTTGCATATTTTACAATCTCTGAAGAAGGAGAGCCCTGCAAAATTCTTTTTCCCGCAAGTTCATACCCGTAAGATTGAAAAACTTTTTCAAAACGATTCAACAAAATAAAGGCTGCTGTTTCCTGTTTTTTCCGCACATCAAGAATCCACTCGGAATCAATATTCCCTTCAAGAAAAAGAAAATCGGGAGTTTCATACACCGTAAGCAGATAAATATTTTTATTTTCAAAATTAAAAGACTTTAGCGCATTATTAACAACAGCATCGCTTATTTCGGAATTGTCAAGGGTAAAAAGAACATTTTTCCGCTCATTAGCCTGTTTTGAAATATAAACAGGCATATCCACAGCACCCGCAATCTCCTGAGAAACCGACCCGAGCCATTTTTTAACACCCTTTTTACCGTGTGAACCTAGAACAATAAAGTCGTACTCCGATTTATCGCAGATTTCCAAAATACTCCCCACAACAGACCCGCAGAGTTTAATTTTTTCACCGGTTTTTATCCCGTGATTAGCCAGCCGTGTTTGTGCGGAATTTAAAATATTATCTGCCGAATTTGCACATTGAACGGCAAAATCGCTGTTCTCTACAGAAACAGACTCCGGCAGAAAACTCCAATCTATTACACACAGAATATCAACAACTATATCCCGGCTCCAGAGTGCGAAATTTTTTATGGCATTAAAACTTATATTTGACCCGTCAGTACAAAATAAAATCTTCATATAATTCTCCTTTTGATAAACTATAATATTTGTTAAGGAAAATTACATCATCTGGTCATATATACATTTTTCTGATATTATTATATTGTAGATAATCAGACTTCATTAGGATTCGTTATGGTAATGTCGGTTGAAGATAATATTAAATTAAAGAAGTACAAAGATTTAATAGAAATAATTGCAAAGGTTGAGTATCAAAAATTTTCAAATTCCCATCTGATAGAGCTGGAAGAATTGGTAAATATCGGGACTCATGCTTTGTATATTTTGTTTAAATCAGGAAATCCGGCAAACTTTAATAACTCATATCTTACAACAGCAATAAAATGGGCAATCCGAAACGAAGTCAGAAGAAGATATAAATGGTACTCTTTTAAAAATAAAATCTCGCAATCCGAAGAGGACGAAATAACAAATGAAGTCGAGTTGAGAGCAGAAGTCTATAAAAACATCTTATCAATTGATGAACTTCAGGATACCGAAATACCTACACAAATCAAATCAAAAGAAAAAACTCCAGAAGAAAATATTGAATTTTCGGAATTGAGAGCAGAAATACTGGAAGCAATAAAAAAATTACCGCCGAGAGAAAGAGAATTTATAGAGTGCAAATTCTTTCAGGATAAAAAATTAAGAGAGATTGCGGCAGAGTTTAATATTTCACAATCAAGAATTTCAAGAATAATTCAAACAGGGTTGGACAGAATAAAAAAAGACTTGGCGAAACAGGGGATTATATAACGAATGAAAACAATTTTTGAAAAAACGAACGGAAATGACGGAATAAATTTTACAGATAAAGAACTTAACCTCGATTTTCTGCCGGACGAGGCTGTTCGAAACGGAGAAATTGGACTGCCGCAACTAAGCGAACTGGATGTTATGCGGCACTATAAAGAATTATCCGATAAGAATTTTTGTATAGAAAAAGGATTTTATCCGCTCGGCTCCTGTACAATGAAATACAACCCGAAAATAAACGAACTGCTTGCATCACTGGAAGGTTTCAATATCCATCCATCTGTTGATGACGATATGGCTCAAGGTTCGCTTGAATTGATGTATAAACTTCAGCAGGCACTTTTAAAAATTACGGGAATGGACGCAATCACGCTCCAGCCGTCTGCCGGTGCTCACGGTGAAATGACCGGAATGATGATAATTAAAAAATATTTTGACACTATAGGCGAAAAAAGAACAAAAGTTATTATACCTGATTCTGCCCACGGCACAAATCCTGCAAGTGCAAAAATGAGCGGTTTTGATATTATTGAAATAAAATCGAATGAAAAAGGACAGGTTGATATAGAAGCATTGAAATCTGTTTTAACCCCTGATGTTGCGGCAATTATGATGACAAATCCGAACACACTGGGTATTTTTGAAGAACAGGTTGAAGAAATTTCAAAAATAATGCACGATAACGGCTCCCTGTTATATTATGACGGGGCAAACTTCAACGCTATTATGGGATACACAAATCCTAAACTTATGGGATTTGATGTTGTTCATTTGAATCTTCATAAAACATTTGCAACTCCGCACGGAGGGGGAGGCCCGGGAGCAGGCCCTGTTGCAGTTGTTGAAAAATTAAAAGATTATCTGCCGGTGCCTGTTATTGAATTTGACGGAGAAAAATACAAAAGGAATTATAATATCCGGCACTCAATCGGAAGCGTAAAAGATTTTTACGGGAATTTTTCAGTTCTGGTAAAAGCATACACATATATTCTTATGATGGGAAAAAATCTCAAAAAAGCCTCAGAACATGCAGTATTAAATGCTAATTACCTGAAAGAAAAACTCAAAAAATATTACGATTTGCCGTATGATGAGCCTTGTATGCACGAGTTTGTCATAACCGGAGAAAAACAAAAACACGAAAATGGTGTATCCACCTTAAATATTGCAAAAGCAATTATGGACGGAAATGCGCATCCGCCAACAGTTTATTTTCCGCTTATAGTTCACGAAGCAATAATGATTGAACCTACAGAATCTGAAAATAAAGAAGTTCTTGATGATTTTGTACAACTTATGATTAAAATAGCAAACGAGTGTTCTGCAAATCCGGAGGCAGTGCTCTGCGCTCCGCACACAACACCTGTCAAGAAGATTGACGAAGTTACTGCTGCAAGACACCCCGATTTAAAATACACAGATTAGGAATAGAAAAATGAAAACAAACGAAAAACAAAAAAGAAAAATATCATTTCCTCACATGGGAACAATAAGTTATGCATGGGCTGCAGCGTTAAGAATAATCGGCTGCGAACCATATATAGAACCATATACGAGTAAAAAGGCTCTGTCCCTCGGGACAAAACATGCTCCTGAGGCTATCTGCCTGCCTTATAAACTTATTCTCGGGAACTTTATAGAGGCGATAGAAGGCGGAGCTGATTATGTTGCAATGATAACCTCTCCGGGCTGCTGCAGACTGGGCGAATACGGAAAATGTATTGAAAATGCCCTTTCTGATTTGGGTTATCAGGCAAAATATCTTGAATTACAACTTTATGACGGCATTAAAGGACTATATAATTTCTTAAAAGCAGCAAGCGGAAAAAACAATCCTGTACTGTTTTCCCGTGCAATTCTTGTTGCTATTTTAAAAGTTTTTGAACTCGACAGACTGGAAAGCCTGCTGTCTTATTACCGTGCAAGAGAAATAAAACACGGAGATGCCGAAAAACATTATCATAAAGCATTAAAAATAATTGATGAAAATGATACAATCTTCGGGCTAAAAAAAGCACGCAAACAAGTCGATGAAGAAATGAAAAAAGTTGAAATCAACCCTAAAAAAGATGTTCTGCATGTTGATATTACGGGGGAAATTTATGTTGTTAACGATGAATTTTCAAACCAGGGTATTGAAAAAGAACTCGGCAGAATGGGAGTAGAGGTCAGAAGAAGCCTGACTGTCAGCAGTTTCTTAAAAGACGCAATTATTCCAAAAGCATTCAGAAAAGGGGAAACTCACCTGCAGCGAGCAGACAGGCTTGCAAAACCTTATCTTATGAGAGATATCGGTGGCGATGCTCTGGAATGCGTTTCCGATGTTGCTTATGCAAATGAAAGAGGAATTGACGGAATTATTCACCTGAGTCCGTTTACATGTATGCCGGAAATTATGTCGCAAAACATCTTCCCTGCGATGAGAGAAAATTGCGAAATTCCTATATTACCGCTTATTCTTGATGAACAAACAGGAAGAGCCGGATACATAACAAGAATTGAAGCTTTTGTTGATTTGATGAGAAGAAGAAAAAGAAAACAAAAAATCGCACAAAAAACTGAAAGCACTCCGGAAGCCGCAAATTCCGCAAAATAGGTTTAATCGAAATGCTAAAATTATTCAGACAGAATTTTAAAATAACCAACGATTGTATAATACTGGTTACACCGCTGATTATTTTTTTATCAATATTGAGCTGGTACATAAATTTCGCATTCAATTCAATTGACGATGTAAAAAAACTTCTGCTCGGAATATTTACACTTTTCATAATGTTCTCGGGATTTTTTGCATCCTGGCTTTATATGACAAAAAAAACAATCGAAATGTCAAAAAAAGTTTACATTTTTGATAAAGACAGAGCAGGAGATTTTGCCAGACTGCTGATTGCACTGCCGCAGGGACTCGGGAAATTATTTATACCGATTATCGGCGCAACTGCAATTTATATATTTATTTATTTTGGAATATATTGTATTCTAAATTTTCTGATAACAAAATATATCGGATATGTTGACCTGTCGGCAATAGATATAGATTCATTAAACCTATCATCAAAAGAACTCATAGCATTTGTAAATGATCTGGATATAAATGATATGAAAGTCATAACGGCATGGTATTTTTCATCAGCAATTGCAATAAATGTAATTTCTTTTATTACAATACTATGGATTCCTGAAATTGTTTACAAAAACCGAAATGCCGTAAAAGCATTATTTTCCGCAGTCAAAAAATGCTTTAATAACTTTAAAGAACTTTTTATTTTATATATTTTCATGTTATGCATAATAAAACTTTTATCAATAATCAATACACTGCTGTTGTTTATTCCGATTTTATACTTTTTTGTACTGATTATAACTTACTATTTTATTGTTTATTTTGTTGTGTTATTATTCACATATTATGAGCAAAAATTCACAAACCAGTAACGAAAATAAGCCTGATGTAATCGCTATAGTCGGCGCAACAGCAAGCGGAAAAACAGCATACTCTATTGAACTTGCAAAAGAAATTGACGGAGAAATTATTTCTGCTGATTCCAGACTGGTTTATAAAGGATTTAATATCGGTGCAGCAAAACCGACAATAGAAGAACGGCAGGGAATCCCCCATTATATGATTGATATTGTTGAGCCTGATTTTGAGTATTCTGCAGGGCTTTACAAACAACAGGCTAAAAAAATTATCAACGATATAATAAAACGAGGCAAAACACCGATAATTGCAGGCGGAACAGGGCTATATATCGATATTCTTTTAAAAAATTATGACCTGCCGGAAATTCCTGCAGATAGACCGCTTCGAGAAGAATTACAAAAATATACAAAAGACGATTTATACAATAAACTTCTTGAATTAGATTCCGATGCAGGAGAAATAATTGATAAAAATGACAGCAAAAAAATTATCCGTGCAATAGAAATAATTAAAACCACCGGAAAAAGCCTGAAAAATTCCAGAGGAATAAAACCTTCAGAATATAATATAAAATGGATAGGAAAAAATTTTGACAGAAAAACTCTGTATGAAAGAATTGATAAACGTGTTGATATTATGGTTGAAAACGGGCTTGTTGAGGAAACAAAAGGATTATTAGACAAATACGGTGATATTCCAAATATAACAAGCACAATAGGATACAGGGAAATCAGCGGATATTTATACGATAAATATTCACTTGAAGAAGGTATTGCCCTGCTCAAAAAAAATACACGGAATTATGCCAAAAGACAACTAACCTGGTTCCGAAAAAATCCCGATATAATCTGGGATGTCTATCCGGAAAAATTGAAGAAATAATCATTTAAACCCTGACTTTTACAACAAGTTTTTTAACCGGCAAAGATATATTATCTACAGCAATCTGCGGAGCATGCGCCTCATGCGGAAATATCATCATAAAGTTAGTTCCGTCAAGAGTAACACTGTCATATCCTTCTATACTATCAGAATAAAACATTATATCCTTTTCCGCATTATACGCAATATCAACAGAAACCTCGGAAGTTGAAGTATAGTAAATTTTCTCATGACCCTCAAGAAGAATTTGAATATCAATATAATTGTTATGTGATTCAAACTTCCCATCATCAAGAGTTTTTGTATTATACACTTCTACATTTGCATAATCGGCATCAATTAGTTCATATCTGCCGGTCTTGATATTTTTGGGCAAATTCTTTAAAAAATCAACTACATGATCCGGAATAATTCTGTACATTGAAATATTTGCAATTTTATCTACAATCATAAATTAATCGTTTAACTCCGCCATTGCTCTTTCATAATCTTCTTTTGAAGGTGCTTTGCCATGCCAGCCGGCATTATTTTCCATAAAACTTACACCTTTGCCTTTAATAGTATTTGCAATTATCGCAACAGGTTTTGAAGCCTGCTTTGCCCTTTCGATTGCATCATAAATTTCTGGGATATTATGCCCGTTAATTTCAATAACCTCCCAGTTAAATGCTTTTAACTTATCCGCAAGGTTATCCAGCGGCTTAATATCTTCTGTGGAGCCGTCAATTTGCAGCCTGTTCCTGTCTATTATTGCAACAAGATTATCCAAATGCCGATGCGGAGCCTGCATAAACGCTTCCCAGACATTACCTTCCTGTATCTCCCCGTCACCCAGCATTACAAAAACATGAGAGGAGATTTTATCAAGTTTTAAAGCAATAGCAATACCGCAGCCCATTGACAACCCCTGCCCGAGAGAACCGGTCGCAACCTCAATTCCCGGACACCACAATGACGGATGCCCTTGCAATCTGGTTCCGAGTTTACGAAAAGACAAAAGTTCCTCTTTCGGAATAAAGCCCAATTGTGCAAGAATAGAATAATACACAGGCGAAACATGCCCTTTGGAAAGAACAAATCTGTCACGGGTGCGATAATCTTCTGATAACTCGCCTTGAACTGCATTTTTCATACATTTGTGAAAAAGCACGGTCATCAATTCACATGCAGACAGAGAACCGCCTATATGCCCGGATTTTGCGGTGTAAACCATCGACAATACATTTCTTCTGTTTTCCAGACAAAGTTGTTCCAGTTCTTTTATTTCACTTTCCTTAAGCATTTTTACCCGATATCCTTTCGATTAATACATCTATAACAAACAACGGCAAAGCCGGAAATATTCTTTTAATTCTCTGAGGCTGTTTAATTGTCCGATAAAGCCATTCAAGCCTTAAATTTTGAAAAATAACAGGCGCACGTTCTACAACACCTGCCCAGACATCAAAACTTCCGCCAAGCCCGACAAGAACAGTTTTTGGAAGTTGTTTTTTTATTTTTGATATAAAAAACTCCTGCTTTGGAGAACCCAGCGCAACCAGAACCAAATCCGGCTGTAAATTGATAAGTTCATTGTTTATAACATCTTCATCAGAAAAATATCCGTCATGTTTATACACAATATTCAAACCAGGAAGTTCTTTTTTTAAATTTTCTGCGGCAAGTTCAATAACATCATTCTTCGCACCTACAAGAGCAACTGTCTTATTTTCTGCCGCACATATTTTTAACAGTTTTTTCCCAAAATCTACGCCCGGAATACGCGCAACACTATGACCGAGTATTTTCAAACCCAATTCCACTCCGGCACTATCCGGAATAACAAGTTCTGCACTATTGATAACAGCGGCAAAATCCGGTCTTTTTTTTGCATTCATAATCATTTCCGGATTGATTGTAACGACCTGTCCGTAATTTTCAAATATATATCCGGCAGCCTCATCTCCGGTAAAAGAATCAACCCCGAACCCTGATATTTTAAACAGTTTTCTCTCCATAGTTAATATTATACCACATTGGGAAAAATTATGCTATAATCAACATATGAAAAAGGTGTTTTACAAAATTCTTTTAACGGCAGCAATCCTGATTTTTTCAACTACAGGGGCAAAAGCAGTTCAGTTTGATGTTCTTGTACTTCCGACTGAAGTTTTTGATGTCTGCCAGAATTATTTTTGTTTTCCCGAACCTTCTGAAATTGCAGCAAACTATGTTATAGACCAGTTAGGCAAAACAAAAAATATAAATGTGGTTAAACTGTCTGATGTCAGAGCAAAACTTGATAATAATCTGATGTTAAGAGATGATACCGAAAACATGCTCAAAACTTTTGAGCAGTCTGAAAAAATCAACTATGAAACACTCAAAAAATTATCAACCGAGTTTAATGTAAAATCCGTAATTATTATTTCGTGCTATGCAATAACCGACCGTGCGGAAACAAGGCGGAATCTATGGGAAGTTCTTGAAATCTCAAGTGCTTTTAAAATAACTTATCCGTTCAGTTTGACAACTACAGCCGTTCTTCTTGATACGGTAAATTCAACCGTTATGTGGAGCGGAAAATTCAGCAAAACGGTATCTGATTCCAACGGATATTTTCTTGCATTAAATCAGGCTCAAGCGGCATCTCATCTTGAAAAAATCCGCCAGTATTTCAGGAATTTTGTAGCACCGAGCATAAGCCAGAATGTACATTTAAGATTTTTCCCGCGCACAATAAGAACTTTTACGGTAAAAAACCAGCAGCCTTCAGATATGACAGAAACTCCGCAATTTAAGCCGAATGCGCTTGATAATATGCTCAATCCTGAACAAAAGCAAAAAATAGAAGGAGAAAACTCCAACTATCTTGATTCTACAGAAGAACTTATTTTTGATTTTTAAAATATAATTTTATACCCAATAATTAAAAAGGACAGATTTGATAATCTGCCCTTTTAATTATTGAATCAGCATATTGGATATTTTAACTATTTACTAATCAATTTTCCAACTGTTGAGGTACTCTTCCTGTTCTGCAGTCAAAGTATCAATTTCAATACCCATAGACTCAAGTTTTAACTCTGCAATTTTAACATCAACTTCATAAGGAAGAGTATATAATTTATTTTCCAATTTGCCGTAATTTTTCACAAGGAATTCAATACCGAGTGCTTGATTTGCAAAACTCATATCCATAACACTTGCAGGATGACCTTCTGCCGCAACAAGGTTGACAAGTCTGCCTTCTGCAATTACATATATTGATTTTCCGTTATCTAAAACATACTCTTCTAAAGACGGTCTGATTTGTTTTATCTCAACCGTATGTTCCTTCAATCCGGCAACATTAACTTCCCAGTCAAAATGTCCTACATTGCCGACAAAAGCACCATCTTTCATTGAAAGCAGATGTTCAACATCAATTACATGTTTATCTCCAGTAACGGTCAGGAAAACATCCCCTTCCAGTGCCGCTTTAGCAATTGGCATGACTCTATATCCTTCCATTGCTGCTTCAAGAGCTTTTAACGGATCAACTTCACAGACAATAACATTAGCTCCGAGGGCTTTTGCTCTTAAAGCAACACCCTTGCCGCACCAGCCGTAGCCTGATACTACAACTGTCTTGCCTGCAATAAGAATATTGGCAGCACGTAAAACTCCGTCAAAAGAACTTTGTCCGGTGCCGTATCTGTTATCATACAAATGTTTTGTTAAACTTGTGTTTACACCGACTGCAGGAAAACCGAGAGTTCCCTGTTTTTCCATAGCCTGAAGTCTTATTATACCTGTTGTTGTTTCTTCGGTTGAACCGATAATTTTGGAAATTAAATCCGGTCTTTTTTCATGGATTGTTGAAACCATATCGCAGCCGTCATCAATTATAATATCCGGATTATGATTGATTGCTTCATTGATATGAGATTTATACTGTTCAACAGATTCACCTGAAACTGCAAAAACAGGGATATTGTAATACTTAACAAGTGCTGCAGCTACATCATCCTGAGTTGACAAAGGATTTGAGGCAACAAGAACGGCATCTGCTCCGCCCGCTTGCATTACAGTGCATAATGCGGCAGTTTCTTTTGTTACATGAACACATGCCGATAATTTTAACCCTTTAAACGGCTGCTCTTTTATAAATCTTTCCCTTATAGTTTTTAATACCGGCATGTCTTTGAATGCCCAGTCAATTTGTTTTTTCCCCTGTTCGGCTAAATTTATATCTTTAATATCACATTTCATTTCCGTCATTACCATTCATAATCTCCTTAAAAATGTTGTTACGTCGTAATAATTATATCTAAGAAAATATATTATTACTAATTATCAAAATGTATTGTAAAATTTTCTTAATAAATGAACAAATAATAACAAAAAAAAAGTTTTAGAGTTGTTATAATTGTGGCGAAGGAGTGACATGTGAAAGTAAGTTTAAATTTAAGGAAAAATGAAGAAACCAAAAGCAATAATATTGCTTTTAAAGGTTACAAACCGACAAAATCAGAATTTGGTTTTAAAGAGTACGAGTTTGCGTACATGTATGATCCGGATGTTTATAACGGATATCTTGAAGTATTTAAGGTAAAAACCGATAACAAAGGGAATTATCTCACTACATCCAGAGCATTCACAAGAGACGGGCAGAGTAAAATAGCCATTCCTTATGACGGTGCGGTAACCGTTGATATGCAGGAAACCTTTGGTTTTACGGAAGATCAGCCGTTTGCATATCATTTTAAACTTGAAAGAAAAGACGGAAAGGGCGAAGATACAAAAGTTGATGCCGGTGATGTCATAAATGAAGGCGGAGTTCCTTATAATATCGTTTCCGGAACAAAATCAAATGTCACCCGCGGCGGCTCTATGAAACTTGTTATTGTGGATTCGCAAAATGTCGGTTATGTATATAACGACAGAAATATGGTTGTAAAAGATGAAAACCTTGCCAAAAGAGGGATATTAGGGATAAAATCGCTTACCAACAAATACGGCGGAACTCTGGCCGGTATGGAATACGGCATTGAAAAAGGCGACTACGATGCCTACAGCAGACTTATAACACTCCCGCTGTTCACTGATGATGATTTTTCAGCACACGGTTACTGGAACCAGAACTGTATGCAAATGTCGCAATCTCTCGGCAACATAAACAACTATGCATCCTTCCAGCGCAAATTGTTTGCCCACGGATTAAATCTCGTTTCTGACGGAGCCTTTGTAAATGAAGGGCTTGAAGGTACTCACTTTGGCCACATTCAAAAATGGGGGGAAGATTCTCCTTATCTTTACTGGTTTAGAGCAAACGGACTTAAAGACGGGCCTTTATCTCACGGTGTTTTTGCAAAAAACAAAAAATTTATTTCTCACAAAATAGTAAACTCGCCATTTTCATACACGCAAAAAGAAGGCGGCAGAGTTTCTATTACGAGAAACAATAAATATGACAAAACTAAACCTACATATATTCAGTTCTTTGATACACGGTTAGTTACAGAAGAAGAAAAAAATGATACAACATCATTAATTAAAACATACTCAAAAATGAGTACTGAAAATGTTTATGATCTTCATTCTCACAACGATTCCGTATTTCCTTACGCTTTTGAAATAAGACCGGAAGTTTATAACAAAAATATTAAATTATTAAACGAATATAATGCACATAATACTGAATTTACGATTTCTCTCAGCAGCCCGGAAGCCGCCAGAATATTGTCAAAATCTGATTATTTCGTTGTTGACGGCAAATTTGAAAGCGGCTTTGATACATGGGATGCAAATGTTGATATTGCAAAATTGAATTTCGTTTATTCAAATACGGATGCTAAAATGCTGAAAAATTTACCTGTCGGTGATCAAAAAGAAGAAATGGAAAAAATCATCCGCGGTACATATCAGGTTCAAGACTACACAATCACATCAGGTCAATACTGGACTCAAAAAACAGACGATATTCTAAGATTATATGTTGCACAAAATTTGAAGAAAATTGACAAAGAAAACCCTTCAGCCGTATATGATGAAATTGTAAAAATGTCTGATAACAAAATATTCCCGAAAATGACAAAAGTTGAAGTTTCAAAAGATGAAGTTCTCAATGTTATCAACGGAATATATAATGATAAACGCAAACTGTCAGAAGGAAGCAAAAAAGAACAAATTATTGAAGGTGTTATGAACACTCCGCTGGATGCTATTGAGTTTGGCAGCAACTTAACAGCAGTTCTGGCTTCTCCTCTGATTACAAAAAGAGCAAACACCGAAGATGAAATCGGCGTTCCGAGATACGAAATTTACAAAAACGGAAACAAAAATCTTCCTGAAGAATATGCCAACACATACAAAAAAATGGATGAAATTTTTGCAAAAGATTTAGCCGATTACGCAGAAAAAGTATTGAATAATATTGATGCAGGACTGCCGAATGACAGAAAATTATTTAACGGAGATACTGTTACCGAATACGGTAAATATGTGCTGCCGCTGTTACTGCCTGAAATCACAAAATATGCGGTAGTTAAAGCATTTGCTCCGAACATCACGGTTGCAATCAACAAAAATACAGGGGAACTTGCATACGACTATAAATCGATGAAAGAAGTTCATCTGCAAAGTTTAGGAATCAATAATATTGCATCTCCTGAAGATGAAGCACTTATTGTATTAGATAAACTTCGCAAAGGTATCAAAAAACTTGATTCAAGTATTGACAGCGAAATAGCCGAAAGTATTGACAAAACATTAAAAGATACCTCTGTTGAATCCTTCAAACTTGCAGATTTGATTATCGACAAAACTCAGTCAGGTTTGGATTGGAGAATTGACGCAACAAAAGATATTGCAGATGTTGA
Organism: Candidatus Gastranaerophilales bacterium; assembly: GCA_944325095.1. Classification (GTDB taxonomy): domain Bacteria; phylum Cyanobacteriota; class Vampirovibrionia; order Gastranaerophilales; family Gastranaerophilaceae; genus Zag111. The sequence goes on from CALUYV010000032.1 coordinate 13,867, forward strand.
AGCTCTGCGCAACGGAATTGCAAGTTTCGATGTAACCTGGGATACTATAATTAAATTCTGGAAAAAATTTATTAAAGCGGTTCAGGATAAAAACCCTAATACCTATACAGTGGCAGAAGTTACAGACCATACTGATTTACACAATGCCGGTTACGGTTATCAATCAAGATTTCCAAATCCGGACAGAGATATCCTTTCCAAGTTTTTAAGAGAAACCGGAATGACCGCACTTGCAGATTACAGTTTCAGGTTCAGACCTATTTCAAAAGTATTTGCTAAAGACTTTGAAGACGGTTCAACCTTTGATAAACGCGATTATGCAAGCAAAATGATATTTGATCAATTAACCGAAGGCGGTGGTATTGTCCGCTCCGGAGGTTTAGATTCAATTATGTTTGCATATACCTTCATCGGAAACCACGATAAACCAAGAGCACTGCATTGCGCCGCATTAGATATGAAATTGTTTTATTGCGACTTAACATATAATGATGCCGGAAACAGACCGAATAGACGCAAGGCTTATCAAATATTAGAAGATAAATTTCTGGAAGATATTAATGATTATGAAGTAGATAATTATGACTTTTCCGGAGTATCCCCGAAAGCAATTGCTATGGCTGATGCTATAAGACCTGCTTTTATTAATATGTTGAACGACTACAAACATCAAGGGAAACTCAATCAGGAAACATTTGACAAAGCCTTTATTGCAATAAGTAAATCTGTTTCAGAACTTGCAGGCGGAAAATTTATGGGCGGCAGATTTAATCCGGATGCTTTCGGTACAAAACCTATTGATGTTGCTGTTGCTATGGTCATAAAACAAGCAAAGGCAAAACACGGTCTGGTACTGCCTAACGAAATAGATAAAGAGTTTGAAGATAAGGTATTTGAAAGCATTATGAAACCGGCATTGTCAAAAGTTCTTGCGATGATGAAATATCTGGTTGCTCTACCTGGTATTCCGACACTGTTTGACGGAGATGATGCAGGCGGCACGGGTTATGATACAAAGACTAAAAACATGACCCTTGACGGCAGACAAAAAACTCATGAAGAATGGATTACAGAAGGTTCTCCAAGATATAAAGAATTTCTTGCTAAATACAAAAAAGAATTTGACAATGTGATGGCATTGCGCAGCAAACCGGAATGCAACGCATTGAATAACGGTGCTGTATTTACGCTTCCGATAAACCAAACCCAATCTAAAATTGATGTTGCTGCAATTTTAAGACAGAGTACAGACGGACGTATGGCAATTTCCATATTTAATCCGTCGGGCATTCCGGATAATCACAGGCAAGAATATAACGCCGGTACAGAATATATCGACAAATTGTACCTTAATGCCAAAGGAGAAACTGTCGGCTTAAACGGTTTGCGTCAGGGATTGAAATTTGTGAATGCAAAAGATCCGAATGATATTTACTATACAAGAATCAAACACCCTGACGGATACTATCTGACAAGATGGTATGCCGGGGAAGATGTACCGATAAAACTTGATGATACAACTCTTGTTCTGTACCATATTCCAGAAAATAATATTCCTCTAACCTTCACCGGAAGTTACAGAGTGAAGCCAACAGGCAAGTTTGTTGTTAATTCATATAAACAAAAACAAAATGATACAGGGAAAAACCTGGCACTTTTAAGTAATTAACAAACACAAATAAAACTCCTGAAAATCAGGAGTTTTATTTTATATAAAAGATTTAATTATACTGCAAATCTAAAATGCACAAGATCCCCGTCTTGAATAATATAATCTTTACCCTCAAGACGCGTAACACCTTTATCTTTGCATGCCGCATAAGACCCGAGTTCGACAAAATCTTTATACGGAGTAATTTCTGCACGAATAAACCCTTTTTCAAAATCAGTATGAATAACACCTGCAGCCTGCGGAGCCTTGGTTCCTGCCGTAATAGTCCACGCTCTGACCTCTTTTTCTCCGGCGGTTATAAAAGTGCGCAAATTAAGCAATTGATAAACTGATTTTATCATCCTATTTATTCCGCTGTCCTCAATTCCGAGTTCATTTAAATATTCTTGAGCCTCTTCTTTGCCCAAATCTGCAAGTTCTTCTTCAATTTTTGCAGTTATTACAACCATCTCGGCTCCGTGCGTTTTTGCATACTCTTCAACCTGTTTTGTATAGTCATTGCCGTCTTTCAGATCGAATTCAGAAACATTCGCACAGTATATAACAGGCTTTGTTGATAACAGGTTCAAAGTTTTAACCACAGGAAGTTCATCTTCATCAAAATGTTTTTTTACATCTATAAAAGAACAATCAGATAACAATTCCATCATTTTTTTCAATACTTTATCTTCCAAAACGGCATCTTTATCACCGGATTTTACAACTTTAGCAATTCGTGCCTGACGTTTTTCAACAGATGCCATATCTGCAAGCGCAAGTTCGGTGTTTATAATTTCAATATCACTCAAAGGATCAACTTTTCCGGCTACATGGATTGTATTTTCATCATCAAAACATCTTACAACCTGAATAATTGCATCTACTTCTCTGATATTCTGCAAAAACTGATTACCCAGTCCTTCGCCTTTGCTTGCACCCTTCACAAGCCCTGCAATATCAACAAATTCTATTGCAGTCGGAATTATAACATCCGTTTTACACAATTTGGCAAGAATAGGCAGTCTTTCGTCCGGAACATCAACAACGCCTACATTAGGTTCTATAGTACAAAAAGGATAATTTGCACTCTGAGCGTTTCTGGCATTGGTTAATGCGTTAAATAATGTAGATTTGCCTACATTCGGGAGTCCCACTATACCTGTTTTTAACATTTATATTTCCTTCTTCTGGCTGTTACAATAATATTATTTTACCCCAAAAGCACAACATAGTTATAAAAAATATATTGAAGTATTATTAATTATTACGATATATTACAATTATATACAAGATGAATAAAAAAATAGCAATTTTTCTTAAAAAAAATACTTTATAAAAATGTAAGGGGATTACAACAGGAAAAATAAAGGAGTTAAAATGGCTAGAGTACTTATTTCAATGCCTGCAAAATTTCTAGACGAAATTGACACAGTTGCAAACGCAGAAAATAGAACAAGATCTGAACTTATCAGAGAAGCATTACGTACATATATGTACAGAAATCAGTTAAGAAATAGTAAAAAAGCAGTGACAAATGCTGAAATTCTTGATACACTGTTAGGGTAAAGTAAAAATCAGGGGAAAATAAAAAAAGGAAGAAGGTGTACTATGCCAAACAGCAATTATCAAACGTCATCAGTATATGAATATGTTAAATTGTTGGATCAGGAAGAAACTTTCGGTGACAAACAATACGAAGCAATTAAATCCAGCATTAACAGATACATGATGCACAACCGCAAAGCGCAGACAAATGCAACAATATTAGAAAATTTACTAGAGGAAGAATAAAAGAAAAGAAGTTTTCCTGGAAATCTCCCGGTAAAAGTTTAGTTTGAAAGTAAAAAAAAAAAGACTTGATACAAAATATATCAAGTCTTTTTCTAATGGTTTTATATTGTTGAAAAATTATTCGATAATAGTATCAACAACACCAGCACCAACAGTTCTTCCGCCTTCACGGATAGCAAATCTCATACCTTGTTCGATTGCTACAGGAGCGATAAGTTCAACTTCCATAACAATGTTATCACCAGGCATTACCATTTGACCGTCGAATTTGATAGAACCGGTTACGTCAGTAGTTCTGATATAGAACTGAGGTCTGTAACCAGGGAAGAACGGAGTATGACGACCGCCTTCTTCTTTAGTCAAAACGTAAACGTTTGCTGTGAATTTAGTGTGCGGGTGAATTGAACCAGGTTTAGCCAAAACTTGACCACGTTCGATTTCAGTTTTATCAACACCACGGAGCAATGCACCAATGTTGTCACCTGCTTGACCTTGATCAAGAGATTTTCTGAACATTTCAACACCGGTAACTGTAGTTTTCTTAGTCGGTTTGATACCAACCAATTCAACTTCATCACCAACTTTAACGATACCACGTTCAACACGACCTGTAGCAACAGTACCACGACCTGTGATTGAGAAGATATCTTCAATCGGCATCAAGAACGGCTTGTCTAAATCTCTTACAGGATCAGGGAAGTATGAATCTAAAGCATCCATCAATTCCCAAATTTTATCAGTCCATTCATTTTCGCCTCTTTGAATTTTTGGATTTGCTTGAACTGCTTCTAAAGCCTTTAATGCTGAACCATGAATGAACGGAATGTTGTCACCGTCGAATTCGTATTTAGAAAGTAATTCTCTTACTTCCATTTCAACCAATTCTAACAATTCAGGATCGTCAACCATATCGCATTTGTTTAAGAATACAACAAGGTTAGGAACACCTACCTGACGAGCAAGCAGGATGTGTTCACGAGTCTGAGGCATAGCACCGTCAGTTGCAGCAACTACAAGAATTGCACCATCCATCTGAGCAGCACCGGTAATCATGTTTTTAACATAGTCTGCGTGACCCGGGCAGTCAACGTGTGCATAGTGTCTTTTGTCTGTTTCATATTCAACGTGAGCAGTAGAGATGGTAATACCTCTTGCTTTTTCTTCTGGAGCAGCATCGATTTCATCGAATTTTTTAGCATCTGCTTTACCAGCTGCTGCCAATGTACCGGTAATAGCTGCTGTTAATGTAGTTTTACCGTGGTCAACGTGGCCGATTGTACCTACGTTAACGTGCGGTTTCGTACGTTCATACTTTTCACGTGCCATGAGATTAATCTCCTTCTTTTCTGT
>CALUYV010000033.1 GCA_944325095.1 Candidatus Gastranaerophilales bacterium
GAATCGCATTGTTGAACGATTCACAAGGGACTGATGTAGATTACACTTAACTAACAAAATTGTAACGAAGATAAATTTATTTGCCACTATGCGCCGTTTCGTGCTATATTTTAATTAGATTAAGGATGTGATGTTATGATTAATAAAAAATCCAGAGATGAAATTAAAAGAATGCGCCATGCAGGGCATATTGTAGCACTGGTTCATCAAAAAATGAAAGAAGTTGTAGAACCGGGAATTTCTACAAAAGAATTAGATAATATTGCAATGAAAATAATTAAAGAAAATCGTGCAATCCCGACATTTTTAGGATATGCAGGTTTTCCGGCTAGTATTTGTACTTCAATAAATGAAGAAGTCGTCCACGGTATCCCTTCAGAAGACAGAATCCTAAAAGAAGGTGATATTATTGCGATTGATGTCGGTGCAACATACGGCGGGCTTGTAGGCGACAGTGCCTGGTCATATCGTGTCGGCAAAGTTTCAGAAGAAGTTGATGCGCTTATGAAAACGACAGAAGAATCACTTTATGCCGGAATTGAACAAATGCGGCCGGGAAATGTTTTGGATGATATCTCAAAAGCAATCGAAGCAGTTGCAGTAAGAGGCGGTTACGGAATTGTACGCCAGTACGGCGGTCACGGTGTCGGATATGAAATGCATGAAGATCCGTTCCTTTTTAATTACAGTGTGGGAGATAATACATTAATTAAACCTAATACGGCAATTGCCATTGAACCTATGCTTAACTTAGGCTGTGATGATGTTGTAGTGGCAAAAGACGGCTGGACTGTAAGCACAAAAGACGGAAAACCATCCGCTCATTTTGAACACACCGTTATTGCAACAGAAGACGGCCCATTGATTACTACCCAATTAATGAATTAGGAGAATTAAATGAATTATTATATCGGTTTATCTTTAGCTGCAGGTTCAAGCATGGATTCCGGTGTTGCGGTAATTGATGAAAATAATGAAATTATCCTGATAGATAAGTTGTATAAAATGAATGATGTAATTTTCTTTTTTGAAAATTTTTCATCATTAAAAAATTCAAAAATATGTGTATCAGTGCCATCTGATAGAACAATGCTTGAAGGCAAATGGCGGATATTATCAAAACCGTATCAACTGGTTGCAACAAACAGAAATATGCCTAATCGTGACAACTGGACACAGCGGCATTCGACCCGCGGCTCCGAGTACCTGAAAGAACTCTCCAGCCGTGGAATAACAGTTAACAGGTTCGAAATATACTTAACCAGGCAGAGTTTTCATCTGAATTCGTGTTATAAAGACCGCTCCCCTGCCGATTGCAAATTTTTGCAGCAGGCGTTGAAATATGAATGGGGATTTGATACCCTGCCTGTAAATATGATGCCTATGTCCCATCTTGAAGCAATTTTAGGAGCAATTCTTGCAAAAGAATATGCCAAAAATCCGGACAACATAAATATTTTATACAATTTTAAAGGCTTGGATGTCATTGATATCAAAGAAAATCTTAATATTTCGACAGATGTATTCAGGTTTGAACAGAGTTTAGAAAAACAGGTTGGTGTATAAGTATATGTTAAAAAAAATTATTGAAACACTGAGTATTCCATTATTATATTATACCGACAAAACCGGTTATGCCGTTTTCAGAAATTTTTGCTTCCTGAAAAATACAGGATGCATGTATAATACTGCATTCCCGAAACAAAATATCGGCAAAGCCCTTGAATTCAGGTTTGCCCTTGACAAACGGCTGAAATGGCTTACTTTTTTAACCCCGATAATTTTGTATTTTATCTTTATCCATCTGAGTTTTTCAATTTTTAAACTGTTATTTTTCGAACTGCTCTGGCTGGGTATTGTTTTCGGAACAAGATTTTATTTTTCCTACATATACAGCAGATACCTGATTAAACATTTCGGACAATACGAATTATGCGAGTTTACTCCGCCTGTTCCGAAACATAAAATTGCAGAATATGTATCTGTATATAAAGCAAATATTACAGTCATTTTAATTATTCTCGGATTGTATTTTATTCCGGCACTGTTTCTGCAATTAACAATAAAAATGACCCTGTCGCCTAAACATTTGCACTGCAAAAGCGCACTGGTATTATCAAATATTTATACGGCTTTGTACCCTCAAAGCGAACATATTTATGATATGAGAGCATTTAGCAAATTCATGGAAAAAGATTACGAAGGTGCTCTGGAAGATTACAAAACAGTAATTGAACTTTCCGGCCGCAGATTTACTAAAAAAGACTGCACAAGACTTGCAAATATTCTTTTGCTGCAAAAGAAAATCGGAACAACCCGTGATGCTTTAGAACTGTTTGATGAATGTCTTGAAAAGAAAAGATTATCTGTTTTACAAAAATCACAAATGCTATGGATAAAATCAATATTTAAAATAGAAAATCATATAACCGATGATATTATTCAGGATTATGAAAATCTGATATCTTCCCTTGATGAAGATGATATTAAAAATCAATTCTATATATCCAGCGACCTTGCATATATATTGTACCTGATGCAGGATTATCCGCTTGCCGTAAATAATTACGATGCTTTAATCACCTTTGCGGAAGAAAATAAAGACCTGTTCACAAAAGAGTTAAAAGCCGTTTATGCAGAGAGAGGCTGGGCAAAGAAAAGTATGGGTGACATAGTTGGAGCAAGCCAGGATTTTACAGCCTCAGGAATTGATTACGAAGAACTCTCGAATTATGAACCGGCTTTTGAAAAACAAAAATTTGTAGTAGATCATTTTTAAATAATCTATACTCTACCGGTTATCTCCTTTTGACTGATTTAGAAAAATAACAATTAAAGTTAGTATATTTTTAATCAGAAAAGAAAGGATTAAGAGATGATTAAAAACAATTTATGGTTTATTGCCGCATGTGTACTTGTATTTTTAGTAGGCTACAATATAAATAATGCTGCAATATCTTTTCCAAAATACAAAGTTGCAGTTGTAGATATTCCGACAGTGCTTTCAAATTCGGATGAAATTCAAGTATTGCGGAAAGAACAGGATAAAGAAAACAAAGAACTTGATATATTAATATCAAAAGCGCAAAATGATATCTTAAACGAACCGGATAAAACTAAACTCCTTCAAAAAGAAGCCGACTACAGGCAGAAAATTGAAACAAAAAAGAAAAGTATTGATAAAAAATACAATGAAAAACTGGCAAAAATAAATAAAGAAATACAAACCCTCATATCAAATGAAGCCAGAAAAGAAAATTACAATCTGGTACTGCCGGCAGGAATGGTCATTTCCGGCGGGGATGATATTACAAACAGTGTTGTAAAAAATATGAAATAACTCTATACAAGGCTTGCGGCATTATATGAACTTCTTACCAGAGGTCCGATCTGGTATTTTGTAAATCCTATTTTTGCCGCAAGTTTTTTTAATTTTTCATACTCTTCTAATTCATAATACTTGGCAACCTCCATATGATTTTTGGAAGGCTGAATATACTGCCCTATTGTAACAATATCACACCCCGCATCATGTAAATCTTTCAGTGTTGCTTCTATTTGCCCGAAGGTTTCTCCAAGCCCTATCATCATACCGGATTTTGTTTCTATACTGCTGTTTTCTTTTATATACTTTAAAACCTCAAGAGAATTTTCATAATTGCCCTGCGGACGCGCAATCGGGAAAATTTCCCTGACAGTTTCTATATTATGATTAAAAACATCAGGTTTTGCTTCAATAATAATATCCAGAGCCGATTTATCATTCTTAAAATCAGGTGTCAAAATCTCTATCTTAACTTCAGGCATTATTTTTCTAATCTCGTAAATACATTGTGCAAAATGCCCCGCACCGCCATCCGGCAAATCATCACGGGTGACAGATGTTATCACGGCATACTTTAATCCTAATGCCTTCACGGCATTTGCCACATGCACCGGCTCATCTTTATCAAGAGGTTTAGCTTTTTGACATAAAATGTTACAATATTTACAATTTCTGGTGCAGACATTTCCCATAATTAAAAATGTTGCGGTATTTTTGGTGTAACATTCGTTTTTATTGGGACATCTGGCATTTTCGCATACTGTATTCAGGCAGTTCTGCTTTAAAATTCTGCGGACATTTCTTGTTGTATCCGTATCAATTATAGGTCTTTTTAAAAATTCCGGGAGTTTTGTGCGCACTTTTTTATCCTTTCCGGGTTTTATATAAATAGGCAAAAAATTTTTTATTTGCTTTTTATAACATAGTATTATATAAATATATTATAAAACAAACGATATAGGAGATGAAATATGAAAAATATCCTAATAACTTTAATCGCTTTATCATTCGGAACATTATCAGCCTCCGCACTTGAGCCGTTAATAATTGAGCCGCTGTACGGGAATGATAATGCAGGAATAACAACAACAGCACCGCAAAATAATCAGGGGGCTGTTGCAAATACTGTAACAGAAGTTGCTCCGGCACAAACACCTAAATATCCGCCTAATATGATTCCGCAAAATGCGGCAGCGGAAGGTCTGCCTGTAGTTAAAAAACAGCCAAGAAAAATTATTATTGAAACAAAACAGGGCAGCAGAACAAATACACAATGGAATCCGGGCGGCAAAGGCACAAGATCATACTTTTAAACAGTTAAATAAAATATTACTTAATAAAAAAGCACCTTTTAAAAAGGTGCTTTTTCTACTGTTCTGTCTAATTTTTCATAAAGAACAACCTGACCTGTCCTCAACGATTCCGGAACATTTATAATCCTTTGATTGGAACTTCCGACCCAGTGCAGGTTATTATCATTTAATTCTTTTACAAATCTTCCGTCTAATAAAACATCAATATATTTTATTTCAGGCTCGTCTTTGACATCTTCCCAGCAAAAACCGGTATAAGACCAAACGGATTTATCAGGATAATTTTCCTTAACTTTTTTGGCAAGCCTGAAAACTTCCGATCTGTTAAACGGATGCAGCGGATCTCCGCCGCTGAATGTTATACCGGCAATATGCGATTTATTTAAGGCTTCAAAAAGTTCATTTTCAGCCGCTTCATCAAAAGGAATACCGCCTGCAAGATCCCAGGTTACAGGATTCTGGCACTCTTCGCAATGATGAGTGCAGCCGGCAACCCACAATACAACGCGCAGACCTTCACCGTTTAACATATCATCTTTTGTAATATTGTGATAATTCATAAACTACATGCTCACTCTGTCTTTAATTTCTTCCATCTTGTGATCTGCAAGTCTGGAATCACCCTTTACTCTTGAATATGCCAGATAGCCATTCATACGGTCAATCTTTGTAAGATTTTTAGAACCGCATTTCGGGCAAACATCCATATTCAATTCCTGATGTCCGCAATCATCACAATATGACAGTGATAAATTTACACCTTCATAAAATCCTTTATCCATAGCGCGTTTTAATAATGTTTCAATTGCTTTTGTATTATAAGATATCGGATATTTTACATATTGAATCTTGCCGCCGTTGAACAAATCCCAGAATCTGCCTTCTAAATCCTGTTTTTGTATAGGACTGATTTGTTCCGAAACATGACAGTGGAAAGAATTTGAAACATACGGTTTGTCAGATACATTAGCAACAATACCGAATTTGTTTCTGAACTGTTTAACCTGTAATCCGCAGAGGTTTTCAGCCGGTGTACCGTATATAGCGTACAAAATACCGTCTTTTTCTTTGAATTCCTGAGTTTTCTTATTTATGTATTCCATAACTTCGAGTGCGAATTCACCATCCTCAACAAGCGATTTTCCGTTATAAACCTCTTGCAGTTCGTTTAAAGCGGTAATACCGAAAGATGCTGTTGAAGATTTTAAAACAGGCTTAATTTTGTCATGAATACCAAGGTGGCCGCCGAGGAAACCGCCTTCGCAGAATCCTAACGGATTTATGCTGGCTTTCATTTCGCCGAGATAATTATATGTTCTGATATGGATTTTTCTTATAATTTCAAGATAATAATCAAGAACTTCATAAAAATCTTTGCTTTCCTGCTGTGCTTTTGAATAAATCATCGGCAGGTGCAGACTGATAGCACCGATATTAAATCTGCCGACAAATACAGGTTTATCATTTTCATCAGCAGGCTTCATACCGCCTCTTTCAAACCATGGAGATAAAAATGCTCTGCAGCCCATAGGTGATATAACCCGTTTGTACTTTTTATAAATGGATGCAACATATCCATCCCCTGACAAACTCAGCCAGTCAGGATACATTGTCTTTTTAGAACATTCCACACCTGCATGGAACAGATGTTCCAACGGTTTGCCTTCCCCGTGTAATTCTTCATCATATAAGAATACAATTTTAGGGAACAGTACAGGTTTTTTGCATTCTTTTTTACCCTGACCGTTTTGGCGGGTTTTCAAACATGCAAGAGTTGCCATAACTTCAAACTCTTCTTGTCCAAGACCCGTTGTAACTGTTATAAACGGATAATCTCCTCGGGAGGATGCAACTGTATTGAACTTATATTCCCAGCCCTGGAAACCCTGTTCAAAATCATGCTGAACATCTTTTAAAGCCTCTTCTTTTGCTCTCTCAAAAGATAAACCCAGACAGATATATTTTTCATATTGTCTATCGTAAGTCTTTTTAGCATACGGAGCAAGAATTTTATCAACTTCGGCAACCGTAAAACCGCCGTACTGCTGACTTGCAGCAGCCATTACAATATCACCGATAACATCAAATGCGACATCCAGACTTTTTGGCTCGTTATACCAGATATTGCCCATTTCAAAACCGCCTTCAAGAACGGATTTAACATCAAACAGACAGCAATTCATTGTATCGCGTCTTGCGCACATATCATGGATATAAATATAACCATCTTTGATTGCCTGGATTTCTTCAACCGTTAAAAAGAATTTTTTGTATAATTCTTTATTTAATTCGTTAAAAATTAAAGAACGTTTTGTTGAAACAAGTGTAGAATCGGCATTGGCATTTTCTTTATCACCAATATACATAATCCTTTGTGATTCTTTATAAACTTTATCAAGCATTGCTACAAAGTCAGTTTTGTAATTTCTGTAATCTCTGTAACTTTTTGCAACAAGCGGGTTTATACTTTCCAACGCACTTTCTACAATGTTATGAATTTCAAGAATTGAAATTTCCGTTTTATCTAAATCAGAAACTTTTTTGTTTACATAGTCACAAATTCTTTGAATTTCAGGCTCAGAGAATGTAATCATCATTCTGGTTGCGGATTTTTTTACGGCAGCAACAACTTTTTGAACATTATATCCTTCTTTTGTGCCGTCCTTTTTAATAATGCAAACAGATTCGGTAAGTTTTGAAGCACTGTCAATTACCTGCTTTGAAAACATTACATTTGAATCATGTACTCTTTTTATTGCATCCGTAACATGAGCGGCTGTTATACCGACTACATTACCTTCATTATTTTTGTTAACCGCATTTTGCATAATAAATCTCCTCTGACTTGCAGGCTGCATGCTCCAACCACTCTTTGCACCAACCGCACAATTGCCTTATATCAAGGCTTCTACCTTTTTTCTATCCATAATCTCTTTCTTTTATTTTAACATAAATTTCAATAAAAGTTAATTGAATTGAGTCAAAAATAAATCAGTTAGCTGATAAAATTTGAAATAAAAATTAACATAAAATCCCAAAAGTGATTTCAATTAAGGGTCATGGTTTTGTGAACAAATTTAACCTAATATTAAAACATGATAAGAAGGATTAACATTTGTAAAAAATACACTAAATGTATGATATAAATAACCTCAAAGCATGCCCTATAAAGACATGCTTTTAAAGAAAAGACTGATGAATATTAAGCAGCCTGATTTAATTCCTGTTTTTTGGCTTTCGCTTTGGTTAGTTTAGCATTTATCATAGGAAGCAGATACCCCAGAGTAATTCCTGAATATAACAGCCCCGAAATATGAGCAGCATTTAATTTCCATAAATTTTTCCTTGCAAATTCCGCACCTTTTGCGGCAATTTCAGTATGGGTTTTAAGATTTACATCGTTGAGCCAGTGTTTTAAACCTTTCCCGGGTTTTGAAATATTAAACAGATTTTCTTTTTTTCTATCCAGAAGATTAGCAACCCCTTTTGCTGCAAAGCCGCCGAATACAAGCCAGTTAAGGAAACCGAAATAATCACGGGTGACAGATTCTCTTAATTCGTTGTCATCATCTGCCGCCATAAATCTGCCGACAATATTAGCGGCATAAACTGTTTTTATGGCATTACCGCTTGTAACAGGGCCGGTAAATTGAAGTTTTTTAACAAAATCTTTCGGACTCTTCACTTTCATAACCGCAATAACCATAGCAATCATGCCGGCACTTGCCGCAAGTTTTTTCAAAAAGAGATTTTTATCTCCTGTTCTAGTTTTTGTTTCTTTTACCGGTTTATCCTCATAATCGACATTACCGACAAAACCTTTTTTACCGGTGCGCTTTTCGGTAATTTTTCTATTGATATATTGATTTGTTAAACCCAGAACAGAAGCACCCGTTAATGCCCCGAATATTTTAATTTTATTAATTTTTGCGATTTTGCTCAATGCTTTATCTATATCAATATTCTTATTTGTGAAAATATCTTTGCCCATATCATAGGTATCTCTGAGGATAATCTGGAGTTTTTCATTCCAGGTTTTGCCGTTTATATTTACACTCAAATATCTGTTTGCCCCTAAAGCATTAGTCAAACGGGTTTCCGCTATTTGGAGAATATTATCTTTATCCTGTTTTACAATATTTTTGTCATTGATAATTTCCGCCATAGTATTCAAAAAACCGTCTTTTGTTTTGAGGGTTTCTGTGACATATTTATATTTTTCATCCTGCCATGTTATATATTTCCAGGCATTTTCATCTACCCATTTAACATTTTCCCAGTCAATATCAGCGAATTTTTTAATTTCTTTTCCGTCCTGTCCGCTCAAATGATTAAATACAGTTTTTATGTAATTTTCGGTTTTATTATCAGAAGTTTTCCACGCATTATGGAGAGTTTGAACAGCATCTTCGCTGAACCATGTATTAGGACGAAGTTCAACTTCCGGCATAATTTTATTTGTTATAAGATGAGAAATACCGTAAGCAAGCAGTCCGGCAGACAAACAGTTAATAAAAGTACCGCAGATTTCCCTGAAAAAAGTTTCAAATCCGGCATCTTTATTCCTGTGAACAGTATCATAATATGTCCTTGGCCCGACCATTGCACCTAAATCAATTAAAACCGCATTTGCCATTTCGTTTGTATCCAGACATCTCAATGCACCGGTTAATACACCATCCATAGCCCCTTTAAACTGAGGTGTTTTATAATCATATTGTTTTGCTTTATTATATCTGTAATTATTAATTGTTAAGTCCATTTTTCCATTCCCAATATCTGCATACTAAAAAATCCCGATTCTTCGGGACTTTCAAATTTTGTTTAGGTAAGATTTAAAATTTAATAAATTCACACACTAAAAACTGCAAAGTCCCGAACTTGAAACTTTGGAGGAGGAGGATCCGTTGTTTTTAACTGTGTAATTAAGCATTAATAAATTTACCTTATTATCTACTACAAGTATAGAATATCATATCAATGCGAAACTTGTCAATAGTTCAGCAAGACAAATCCGATAAAATCATATAGAAAAACTTTATACTTTGTCTGCCGCATCCTCCGGCGTTTTTAAGATTGTTTCGTATTTATCAAGTTTTTCTAAAATCTGTCCGACTTTTTCTTTATCGACCGGCTGCTTTTGAACTATATCTTTATCCATTTTTGCCTGAACCGCCATTTTTAATATTTCAGGCATATTTATTGCTGTCGGATTTTGGCTCGACAAATTGTCGTAATAATCCTGCTCATAATCTTTATTAATACGAAGTTTCCAGTTCATATCGTTTTCATGACCCGCCATATTATAAGTTTTATTTATACCTAAAAAGTCAGCAAAAGATATCTGTATTCTTTTATGGGTGAAAAATAATTCCGCAAATTTTGCCTTTATTCTTTCGGCATCATTATCAGCAATTTTTTTACAAAAGGCATCACGTAAAGTTGTCCTTTCCGGATTAGAATTTAATAAACCTGCGAGATATAAAGGATTCCATGCTTCATTATTTTTTATCCAGTCCTTTTTCACCATAACAGTAGCCGGATCTGAATCATGAGAGCCAATAAGCCCCCAGTTTTCGGAACCCATGCATTTTTCGCCTCTCATCCATTCTAACTGCGAAATTCCAGGCAGATTATTTTGTCTGTAGTAAATTTCATCAAATACCGGTGTTGTAGAACCAAGGTTTTCCCAGATTGGAGCATTTTTATCTATACCGCGCTCTTCCAATACTGGCAGAATTATCTTATTTAACACCTGTTTATAATTCCCGTTCGGATCAATTTCCGGCATGTGAGAAACATTTGTACCTATTTTTGTATATTTATTATAAATATAAGGATCAACAAGCCCCATAACATGATCAATTCTTGTATTATCAAAATTTTCAAGAGCGGTTTCAAATTTATTTTTCAGATAAATTCCGGCCTTGCCCAAAGAACCGTCCTCATTAAACAATTTTTGAGGATTCAGTACCGGAAGGTTCCAGTGCTGAGGGCCGTTTTCCCCGCCATACGGACAACCGAGCCGGTAATCGGATAAAAAGATATCCTGATTTGCCCATTCTTCAGATTTGGAAAATCCTCCCTGAACATCATTATTATATTTAAAATTCAATTTTTTTCTAAATTCGGCATTTTCTTTAATTTGTTTATTCACAAGAAATTGCCCGAACATAAAATTTTGAAGAGCGTTTTTGGAACGGGTCAAAATTACTTTATAACGTGCTATCGCATCAGGATCTTTTTGATTCAGCCTTTCTATTAAATTTTTATCGACATCGCTCCAGGTATCAAAATCATCCGTTCTGTATGTATCTTCCAAAACCTTAAACAAGGCTTCTTTATACAAAACAGGCCCTTTAACTTTTTTAAATTCGGTATATTCATCTCTTAATTTTATAGCATCCGGATCTTTTGCATAAACTTTTTTATTTAAATTTGTATGAGCTTTCTGGATTAAATAATCATAATTGGCAAATGCCTCCGGAAAATTTGAATAAGAATAATTCTCCGGACTTTTCTGCGGCTTGAGCATTACACTGTTCAAATCCTGTTCTGTTAATATATTAGCGTATTTTTTCTGGGTAAGTTCATTAAAATCAATAAACAAAAAACTTTTTGAATTTATTGAAGATTTATACGGAGAAATTTGCCGTGGATTTCTTATTGTGCCGACAGGCCCAAGTTGATTGGAATTAAAGCCGTGCAGAATCTCAAACGGGATGAATTGAGCGGCCACTTTTCCGTACGGAGAACCGGCTCCAAGATCTCTGCTGCCTTCGGGGAAACATGTTCCGTGAACAATCATTGAAACTTCTTCTGTCCCGAGATATTCCAAAGCAGGTGTAATTGCATTTTGTTTGTAATCTTTCTGCTCTTCAGTTGTAAGCCTGCGCTCAAAAGACAGTAACCTGCCTGCATTCAAACTAATCCTCATTTAATTCTCCCCATTAATGAATCCCAAAAACGTATTTTAATTATATGATAAAAGTTTTATATAGACAAGTATTTTTTAGGATTAATTCTTGATAATATTTTTATACAGACAACGGATTATACCAAATATTGCAGCTGGCTGATTTTAGTATTTATTTCATTCATCAAATTAACATCTTCTGTCTGCCTTGCATACCTTTGAGCTTTTTGTAACAAATTTGATGCTTTGTTTAACTTGTTAAATTCAACCATAACATCTGCAGCCGCAAGATAGTTTTGTGCTGTTTTCAAAGGTGTTTCGGCATCGGTATAATTTTTTACCGCACGGGAATATGCTTTAAGTGCTTTTTCCGGCTCGTCAAATTTTTGGTATGCCCTGCCGGTATTTGAAGATACATAACCTTTCAAATTATCGTTATCGGTTTCACTTGCAATATCATAAGCAATATCATAATAGTCGAAGGCTTCTTTTTCGTACATATCCGTAAAAATATTTCCTATTTTGGTTAAAGACGCGGTCTGAGCCGAAAAATTTTCAGCCTCGCCGGCATGAGAAACCGTGCTGAAATAATGATCCATTGCAGGAGTAATTTGATTTACATCATCATAAATCTGCGCCATCGCATAATGCACTTTTGTTTTTACATTTTCATCAGATGTTAAATGCAAAGACTGGTTGTAACTTTTCAATGCCTGAACAATATAATCATGTTCATCATAAATTTTACCGACTTCATAATATATTTTTCCGGAAGTTTCGGTATCATCAAGTTCCAATGCTCGATTCAGTGCCTGTTCAAAATATTTTATTGCCTCTTCAGGTTTATCGGTATAGGTATATTTTTTTGCTTTTATAAATAAAGATTTTAATTCCTTATCGGCAGGTATGGATTTTGAACCGGACTGAGCAACTGAAATCGGTATGACATTAGAATCTTCATACTTTGCCTGCTGGGGCAGAACCTGCTCTCCGGCTGCAGTCTGCAATTCTTCCTGCCTTTTCGTCTGGCTTGTCGTACCGTCAGGGAACTTAACCAGAAATCTTTCATTGATATCATCTTCGTTATATTGCAAATCGATATTCTGCAAAAATAAAGCATCGACCCAGTTTTCTACAACTTTAGAATCTTTATTTAAAGTTTCCGAAATATAATTATCAAGAATTGAAGCAGCAGAACTTAAAGTATTTTTTATAAGATTTTTATTACTTTTTCCTGTTCTAACCTGCTTTTCAACAACTGCAAGATACCCGTCAACAATATCATTCAATTCATCCGGAGTTCCTATTGCCAGTGCGGTGTTTTTAAAATCTTTCAAAATCTGGGCAATATTAATCTGATTTTCAACTCTTGCAGGATTAACGGCCTGTCCTGATTGAATTTCGGCATTAGCAGACGCTTGAGCATTTGTATTACCGGTATAATTAATATTTACATTGGAATAAGCATTCTGTGCAGGCAGTGCAAATTTCTGTTCATAAGCAGGGGTGTAAGCAGGCTGTTTTTGTTCAATATTCTGCAGGCCTCTGCTCCTGCTGTTTTGATTGGAATTTTGCTCCTTTTGTGCTTCCTGGGTTGAAGCTGATTTCTGCTCATCTTCGCGTTTTTTTACCCCGCCGCGCTTGTCAGGCTGTACATAAGGTCGCTGGTATATGTTATTTAAACTTAGCCCCATGTCTGATTACACCTTTAACTACTTATTACCACTATATTTTTAGCATACTTTCCGGCTGAATGTGGTCATTCTTTTGTAGGATTTTTGCTATTTTTTATTTAAGTTTTTTGAAACAAAAGTCAACATGCTTTCCAAAACCTGAAACAAATATTAAAAATTTTACAAAATGTAAATAAATTGACATAATCTCATGACAAATAAAAACTATTAATCTATCATTTTTATATATTTGGAGGACGAATGTTGAACGAAATAATAGAGAACAGATCTGATTTTGATTTAACCTCAAAAAGTACGCTCAGCGGTTCTGATGATACTTTTACATCGCGTTCTTTTGCCGCTTTGCTGGCAAAAAATCATGTACCTGCATCACACAAAAGAATTGCTGATAATTATTTAATTATTAAAAAAGTTTTTAAATTTCAGGCCTGTATGAGCAGAATTTCCAATGTTGAAAAAGCACTTTTGGAAAAATATGATTTTAACATTCTTGAATATACAACAATGAAGCAAATGTATGATGAACTCGCACTTTTGCAAAAATGGTCAGCCTCTAATGATAAAGAACAAAAAGATGCTGCGGATAATATTTTGTTAATTCGTGTTAAAGAATTAAAATTCCTTGAAGCAAGCCGTTATGCGTCTATTTCTAACGAAATTTATAACGGTTACAAAGCACTCGAACAATATTTAAAAGAAATCAGTAAGTTTCAAACCGTCCAAAATCTGCGGACTTTGAATTTTTAATAAACACATACACATACAATACACAAAGAAAAAGAATAAGTTAGTATAACTTATTCTTTTTCCTGTTGATATCCGAAATTTTTTAAACTTTTCTGTTTTTTACGCCAATCTTTTTCTACTTTAACCTGAAGTTCCAGATAAACCTTTTTTTCTGTTATTTTTTCCAGTTCAAGACGCGCTTCCGTACCGATTTTTTTCAGCAGACCGCCGCCTTTACCGATTAAAATTCCCTTCTGGCTTTTGTGTTCGCAGTATATATTCGCCATTATTCTGTCAATATCTTCTTTTTCTTCGTACCGTTCAACCTTAACGGCGACAGAATGCGGAATTTCATCCGATGTATTTAAAAGTATTTTTTCACGGATAATTTCTTCTGTTACATCACGCATAGTTTCTTCCGTTACAATATCTTCAGGATAAAGCGGCTCGCCTTCCGGCAGTTTTTTATAAATATTTTTTATTAAGGTATCAATATTTCGGCCGGTTTTAGCAGAAATTCTCACAACCGGAAAATTTTGTTCAAACAAAGTCTTATATGTCAATAAATTCTGTTCTATTTTTTCGGGCTTTTTAATCTTGTCAACTTTATTCATAACAATAATCAGCGGGATATTTGTCTGCAAAAGATTTTTTGCAATCCAGTTATCACCTTTTCCGGCTGGCTCTGAACCATCTACTAAAAAAAGAATGACATCGGCATCCGGAACTGCAACTTTTGCTTCGTCCAGCAGAAATTCACCGAGTTTATTCAACGGTTTGTGAACCCCCGGAGTATCGACAAAAACAATCTGCCCTTCAGGTTTTGTCAAAATCCCTTTTATTCTTTTTCTGGTCGTCTGTGCTTTGTCAGTGGTAATAACAATCTTTTGTCCTAAAATTTGATTTAAAAGGGTAGATTTACCAACATTAGGCCGCCCTATTATTGCAACGAATCCGCTTTTCATACACATATTGTAACATAAACTATATAAAGTAGCAAAAAATTTTCCTCTAGAGTATTATAGTATTAATATATGTGTAGTTTTTAGAAAATAACAGGAATATATGAAAAGCAAAAAAAATATTATCACAATTGCTGCCATAGCAATTTTGGGGACAAGTTTTAATGCAGTGTATGCGGAAACAAATAACCTGATACAAATGGATGTAAAAAGATCATCTGTTGCAGATACTGTTGATGTAACTTTTTATACGACATTAAATTCCGCAAATTCCGTAGCCACCAGAAAATCCGGCAATCGTTATGTTGTACTTCTTCCTAATACTGCAAGTACAGCCTCTGTTGCTCCGAATTTCGGTGCAGTAAAAGATTTAATTACCGATATTGATGTCAAACATGTAAATGACGGAATGGGCGGATATACAAAAGTCACTTTCGAAACAACAAAACCTATTAGCATAAAAACACACATGGCAAAAACCGCTCCGCTAACACAGGCACAGCAAGATGCCAGAGCACTTATTGCAAAAAATAATATTCAAAATACAGAACCAAAACCGGCGGTTGATACAACAATGCCGGCTCAGACAGCAAAACCGGCTGCTGCTGTAAAAAAAGCGGAACCGCAAAAAACTTCTGTACTTCCTAAAATTTTAAATATTGATTTTTCTAAAACTAAAACTACAGATACAAAACCTGCACAAACAAATAAAAAAGCAGAAAATACAAAACCGGCAGCAAAAGCCGAAAAACCTGCAAAACAAACGGCAAAACCTAAAAAAGAAACTCCATCCGTTCAAACTCCGGCACCCGGAAATAATTATGTGCCAAAAATGAAATTTGACAGCAACGGAAATCGTATTATTGATTTGGAACCAAGAGTAAATCATTCCGTTGAATCAGAAAAACCGGATAAAACAACACCGCAGGAAAATAAAATTGAACAGCCGGCTGCAGTTCCTTCAAATGTTAATGAAAACAAGGAAAATACTGCTGAAACCGCTGCCCAAACTCCGGTTCAAGAAAAAGAAAAACAAGGACACGGATTCCCGTTCTGGATACTCGGAGTAAGCGGCTCAATTGCATTGCTCGGCATACTGTATCTTATATTTGATGCGGCAAGACATTCTGCCGATAAAGACAGATCCCGGCTGGAATCTTTCTGTAATATTTCTGCACAAAATCAAGTTAAAAGACGCAAAAGAGAATATTATGATATCGTTAACAATGAAGAATTGAACTGGCAGGAAAAATATAAACTCTATAACGAAAAAGAAGATGGCAGCAAACCGCAAAAACATATTGCTGCAATGTCTTATGTTACAGATATTTCCGGACTTAAAACTCCTTCAGGATTAGCGGAAAATACAGATTCTGACCTGACTCCGGAACAAATTGCAGAAAAAAATCATAACCGTATTGTTAATAAAAAAGTTAAAGCAAAAATGCTGGAATTGGAAAATTCCTACAGCGCACCTTCCGCACGCAAAGAAACAGTAAAAGAATCAAAAGTCCGTTCGGAAGATGATGTTATTTTGAAAAACTTTAATGAAATTAAATTAAAGTCTTTCTCTAAACCTATGTCTTTAAAAGAAACACAACGAACTTTAATAAACAAAGATTCAAATAATTCCCGCAACAAATCATTTAAAGAAGGAAAATTTGTTAAACTAAAAACAGCCGGTCAATATAACAAGGAACAAAAACAACTTGGCACTTCCGATTTGATAAATATGGGAGATAAATATTTGATGAAGAAAAATACAAGAATGAATAAAGAAAAAGAGAATTATTTAGTTTCTTCACTGGATGAATATATGTCTATCCTTGATACCGAAAAACCTGATTTGACGGAAATGTCAGCAATTAAAATGCCGACATCCGAAGCAATGATTCGTTCAGGGGTTTCCAATCCTATTTCTTCATCTTATGCAAGAGTTCCGCAAAATATAATAAAACCTGAACAGCGAGTTGACGGACTAATTGTAAAATCAGGATACAATATTGATGCTAACAGCGGATTTTATGTTGTAAGTTTAGACGGCGTTTCTGCCATTGTTGGAAAAATAAAAGAAAATATTTTCGTTTTGAAGAAATTTGACAGAGTTATTGACAGTCCTATTCAAGTTCGCAGAGATGACGGAAATGTTTATATCGTAAAAGCAGGCAAATACAAATGTCTGGTAAATGTTGAACACGATAAAATGGGAACGCTTATAGAAATATAATATTGAATTATGAAAAAAATAATAATTCTATTTTTAATCTGCCTTATTTTTTCTGTTCTCGGTTTAATAGATATAAAAAATAACAAACAGGAAAAAAGAACGGTAATTCAGTTTGCGTCCTGGGGGTCGGAATCTGAAATTAAGATTTTAAAACCTATACTGGCAGATTTTGAAAAAGAAAATCATGATATAAAAGTTGATTTTTTACATATTCCGCAAAATTATTTTCAAAAAATTCATCTGCTTATTGCATCAAACACTGCTCCTGATGTTATTTTCGTAAATAATCAATACCTGCCTGTTTATGCAGATGCAGGATGTCTGGAAGATTTAAGCCATTATGATAAAGAATTGCATTTTAAAGATTTTTTTGACAGGGCAGTTCAAGGACTGAGTTATAAAGATAAAATCTATGCAGTTCCAAGAGATATTTCAACACTTGTTATTTTTTATAACAAAGATATTTTTGACCGCTATCAAATAAAATATCCCGAGCCGGACTGGACATATAATGAATTTATAGACACCGCCCAAAAATTAACTGCCAGACCGGATTTATTCGGCATATCTTTTGAAGAAGAGCCAATATTCTACCTTCCGTATCTTATGAGTTTCGGCCTGAAAGATATTCCGGAATTTGCCAATCCTCAAACACAAAAAGGACTGCAATTATATGCGGATTTACGAAATAAATATCACATCGCACCGTTAAAAACGGAGTCTGCAAGTGCCACTATGGCGCAAATGTTTTTACAGGGGAAATTAGCAATGCATCTTACAGGACGCTGGCTTGTACCCAAATATCGTCAAGATGCAAAATTCCGCTGGGATATTACGAGATTTCCAGCAGGCAGTGCCGGAAGCATTACCCCTGCAGATGTTTCCGGCTGGGCTGTTTCATCAGCCTCTCCGCACAAAAAAGAAGCAATAAAATTAATTAAATATTTATCCTCAGAAAAATCTTCAGAAAAGTTTGCCCAAAGCGGCTTAATAGTACCTGCAAGAATTGAAGCAGCAAATTCAACGGCATTTTTAGACGAAAAACCGCCCCAAAATGCAAAAATTTTTATAGATTCTGTCGAAAACTCCGTCCCGACACCTGTAAGTGTTGACTACAAAGAAAAAATGGATAACTTAAAAAAACAAACTGAATTTTTATTCAATAAATAAGCAAAAAAAAACGACATTAAAGTCGTTGGAAAATCAATAGGAAAAAGGGAAAGGAAATCTTTTTTAATCTCGTTTTT
>CALUYV010000034.1 GCA_944325095.1 Candidatus Gastranaerophilales bacterium
GGCTGCTTTTCTGCCTGTTTGCTGCGGATATTCCGGCTGGAAATCTCAAACAGAATATTTGATACTTAAAATGTCTGTGTTAACTCAAATTATAAATTTTTATTTGAAGTCAATGCGCGGATGAATGTTTTGTAAAGAATAATAGTATTTAGTCCCTTGTGAAGTGTTCAATTATGCGACTCTGAATCGAGTTCAGAGTGACGGGTGACGAATAAGAAAATTTGATTAAGCGGTTCAGTGTGACAAATAAGAAGGGGGGCAAAATAGTTATTCTTTCACTCCGCCTTGCAAAATGTCGTTTATAAAATATTTTTTCCCGAGGAAAAATACTGCAATGACAGGAATTGTGCAAATAGTCGAACATGCCAGCAAATCACCCCACATTGTGATTTCCCGAAAACTTCCTTTAAATATAGCAAGTCCGACAGGCAGTGTCCGCATTGATTCGGTATTTGTAATGATTAGCGGCCACAAAAAACTATTCCATGTTGTGATGAATGTGAATATTCCGAGTGTTGCAACAGCAGGCATTGCAAGCGGAAGAACAATTTTAAAAAATCCGTCCAAAATGTTGCAGCCGTCTATTCGGGCGGATTCTTCCAAATCTTTTGGAAATCCCAGAAAATACTGCCTCATCATAAATACCCCGAAACCTCCGAATAACCCCGGTAATATCAATGCCTGATAGGTGTTTATCCAGTGCAATTCCCTCATTAGAAAAAATAACGGTATTATATTAACCTGCGGCGGAATAAGCATTGTTATAAGGATTATTAAAAATATTTCATTTCTGTATTTAAATTTTAATCTTGCAAACGCATAGCCTGCAAACGCTGACACAATTACCTGTCCCGCTGTTGTTACGAGGGCTACAAACATGCTGTTTGCAAAGTATTTCCATAACGGAATTTTTTGAAACACATTTGTGTAGTTTTCCGGAGTCAGCGGTGAGTATATAAATTTCCCGCCCTGGGTGAATATTTCACTGTTAGGAACGAGTGAGAGGTTTATCATTGCAAAAAACGGATAAAGCATGCTTAATGCTATAAAAATCAATACAAAATACCCCGTTAGTTTGTAAAACTTTCTCATATATTGATTATACCATAATTTTCTTCCCTCTGGATTAAATTGTTGTATTATGGTATAATCGGTTCATGGAATTTTCGGGGAAAATGAAATTAAATTCAAAATCAAAATTATATTTAACAGGTTTCGGTATATGTGTGCTGGTGTTATTTATCATTGTTGCGCTGGTATTTTGGGCTGTTATTAAAAACTACGGAAGCCAGTCCCCGCAGGAAACATATTCATATTTTCTAATGATGGTTGACAGATGGCTGTTTATATTAATACTTCTGGGTTTTCTTCCTTTGTCTGTATATCAGTGGACAATAAAAAATAAATCTGCCGGAGATACGGTTGTAAGTATTGCTGCCGGAATTTTACTTGCCGGTGTGCTTATTGTTTTTTGCAGCGGACAATCGTATTTTATGCAGAAATATAAATCCGGTGAGTTAAGTCATTCGGAAATCTTTTGCAAACCGTCTGTAGAAACTTTTGTATTTGATACTATAATTCGTTTTCAGGGTGAAACACCGCCTGCAATGTGTCTGCCGTCTGAAAAAACAAAAAAAGATTAAATAATAATTAAGTTGCGCTGACTTTGTTCAAAATACCATTAAAATATAATTAAAGATATTATATTTTGAATGGAGTTGATTTTTATGTTAGATTTTGACAAGTTTACAAATTATTCTCAGGAAATTTTGTCAGCATCAAGCGCATTGATGGATTCTTACAAGAATACAATGCTTGAACCGGAACATATTTTGCTTGCGATGGTGAAAGATGACGGCCCCGTGAAAGATTATTTGAACGGCTTGAGGCTGCTTAATCAGAATTTTATCAACAAACTGGTTGCCAGAGTTGAGTCATTCCCGAAAGTGTCAGGAGTTACAAATTCTCAAGGATTGTATCTTTCAAATAATTCACGCAGACTTCTTGAATTGGCAATAGAGCAGGCCCGGGTTTTGAAAGATGATTATGTCGGAATAGAAATGATTTTACTGGCAATGACAAAACTTGACAATGCTCCGGTAAAAGATTTGCTTTCAGAAGCCGGTGTTGACGAAAATGCTGTATTAAAAGTAATGAAAGAAATAAGAGGAAATAAAAAAGTGGATAGTAAAAACGCAGAAGAAAATATGAAGGCTCTTGAAAAATATTCAACTGATTTAACCGCTCTTGCAAGAAAAGGCAAATTAGACCCTGTTATCGGCAGAGATGAAGAAGTCAGAAGAATTATTCAGGTGCTGAACAGAAGAACAAAAAATAATCCTGTTCTTATCGGAGAACCGGGTGTAGGTAAAACCGCAATAGTTGAAGGTCTTGCACAGCGAATTGTCAGAGGTGATGTACCGGAAAGTTTGAAAGATGTTCGCTTAATTTCTCTTGATATGGGCGCACTTGTTGCGGGTGCAAAATTCAGAGGCGAATTTGAAGAAAGACTAAAAGCCGTATTGAAAGAAGTTGAAGGTTCAAACGGCGAGATTGTAATGTTTATAGATGAACTGCATACCGTTGTCGGAGCCGGTTCAACAGAGGGTTCTATGGATGCAGGCAATTTATTAAAACCTATGCTTGCAAGAGGTGTTTTGAGAACAATCGGTGCAACCACAATCAATGAATACCGTAAATATATAGAAAAAGACCCTGCTCTGGAAAGAAGATTCCAGCCTGTTCTTGTTGATGAGCCTTCTGTTGAAGATACTATAAGTATATTAAGAGGTTTGAAAGAAAAATACGAAGTTCACCACGGTGTCCGAATTTTGGACAGCGCAATTATTGCCGCTGCAAAATTATCGGACAGATACATAACAGACAGATTTCTTCCGGATAAGGCAATAGATTTGATTGATGAGGCTGCAAGTTCTCTTCGTATTGAAATTGATTCAATGCCTGAAGAAATTGATACTATGATGCGTCAAAAAATTCAGTTGGAAATCGAACGAGAAGCTTTGAAAAAAGAAACATCAGAAGAATCAGCCAAGAAAGTTGAATCTCTGTCAAAGCAGATTTCTGAACTTGAAGAAAAAATAAATACTCTGAAAGCCCGCTGGGAAAAAGAGAAAACTTCAATTACCGCTGAAACCGATATTAAAAATGAAATAAATAATGTAAAATTAAAAATAGAGGAAGCGGAACGTAATACTGATTTGCAGACTGCCGCAGAATTGAAATACGGAAAACTTCTTGAACTGGAGAAAAAACTTAAAGAGTGCCAGAACAAAGAGCATACCGAAAATAAACTGTTAAAAGAAGAAATTTCCGAAAATGATATAGCGGAAGTTGTTTCAAAATGGACAGGTATTCCTGTGACAAAACTTGTAGAATCCGAAGTTAACAAGTTAATCAATATGGAGGATCTTATTCATAAACGGCTTGTCGGACAGGACGAGGCTGTAACTACTGTTTCTGATGCAATCAGAAGAGCAAGAGCAGGTTTGAAAGACCCTAAGCGACCGATAGGTACATTTCTGTTTTTAGGCCCGACAGGTGTCGGAAAAACAGAGTTGGCAAAATCACTTGCAGAATTTATGTTTAATGATGAAGATGCCCTGATTCGTATTGATATGTCAGAGTATATGGAAAAACATAATGTAGCAAGACTTGTCGGCGCCCCTCCGGGATATGTCGGATATGATGAAGGCGGACAGTTAACAGAGGCTGTAAGACGCAAACCTTATTCTGTTATTTTGTTTGATGAAATCGAAAAGGCTCACCCTGATGTATTTAATATAATGCTTCAAATTTTTGATGACGGCAGATTGACGGATTCAAAAGGCAGAACAGTTGATTTCAAAAACACATTGATAATTATGACAAGCAACATCGGCAGTGATATAATCCTTGAAAATACACTTAATTCAATGATATCACCGGAACAATTTGACAGTACAAAAGAGGAAGTTCTTGAAGTTCTGCGCCAGCATTTCAAACCGGAATTCCTGAACCGAATAGATGAAACAATATTTTTCAGGGCATTATCTTTGCAGCAATTGAGCAAAATTGTTGATATTCAGACGGATTATTTGAGAAAACTGTTGAAAGAACAGGATATTGACCTTGAAATAACGGATGAAGCAAAAGAATTTTTGGCAACAAAAGGATTTGAGCCTGTTTACGGCGCAAGACCTTTGAAACGTGTTATACAACAGCAATTAGAAAATCCTCTGTCAAAGAAATTGTTATCTCATGAATTTATCTCAGGTGATTGTATAAAAATCGGAGTTGAGGATGACAAATTGACTTTTACAAAATAATCTTTTCTTGAATAATTGAGGGCTGCCGGGATTTAATCTCGGCGGACCTCTTGATTTTATTATAAGTTGCAGGTTATGCAAGAATTTTAGGGTCTATTTTTGCCATTTTACTTCCGACATTTCTCGGCCAGTACTGGTTCAGGTTATCTTTATCTGTTTCATCACTTACAGGACAGTATTTTGCGGCTATTGTTCCGATAGTTGTTTTTCCTTTTTTGATATAACTGTTTGATAAGAATTTTGCCATGTGTTCTATGCAATCGCCAACATTATCATACGTTTTAAATTTATATGAGCCGGGATATCTTACACCGCCGACATTATTCTTTTTTAATGCCAGATCACTTGTTCCGTTTGCAGATTCATTCATAACGATTCCGGCAAGAAATGCAGCGTTAATTCCGTACTTTTCCTGCATTTCAAGGAATTTCTCGCCCTGTCCTTTCAAAACGCCTTTGAGATGTCTGTTTATATCGTCTGCAGAACCCGTAAATTGTGTTGTTACCGGAATTTCCGCATAACGTTCTATGGATATTTTGCCCGGTTTTAATATAGGGTCAGGATTTACTTTTAAAAAGTCAGGCAGCCCCTTTGATTTAATCCTCGGTACAGGGTCTTCTGTCGGTTCGGTTATTCCTTCCCTCAGCGGAACCTGAATGTCCGCTTCATCTTTTGATGCACCTTTCATTGCATCCTCGAGAAATGCCATAGGGGTCATAAACGGTATTTC
The DNA here is from genome assembly GCA_944325095.1 of Candidatus Gastranaerophilales bacterium. Lineage (GTDB taxonomy): Bacteria > Cyanobacteriota > Vampirovibrionia > Gastranaerophilales > Gastranaerophilaceae > Zag111. The sequence goes on from CALUYV010000034.1 coordinate 5,056, forward strand.
ATCAGTATTGTTTTGTGCCGTTGTCTGCTGTGTTTGGGCTGCCGTTTTCTGCTGCGGCTGAGTTTCGGATTTGATTGTGTTATTTTCCGGTTTTGGCTGTTCAGGAACTGCAGGATGTCTTACTATTCCTTCATTTGGAACCCGGGCATCTGAGGCTTCCGGCTGAGCCGCAGAACGGCTTTTTTCGTTCTGTGCTGTTTGGGCATCTGCTGTTTTTGCTTTTGGAGTTTTCGGGTGTTTTACAATTCCCTCATCAGGAATTGTGCCGCCTAATGTAAAATCTCTGGTCGCAGTTTCCGGCAGAGTGTTTTGATTATTTTCAGTCTGTCCGAGATTCAACTTTTGGCCGATGAAAATAGAATTCATGTTTTTTATATTGTTCAACTCGGCAATTTCTTTTACCTTTTCATTAATTTTGCTTGCATCTGTAAGTTTAAAGGTATCTTTTACAATCTTCCATAAATTGTCGCCTGATTTTACTTGGTATGAATCCATCTTTACACCTCATATTTTGTAAATTGATATAATAATTATATATATAATATATAAAACTTTATAATGCGTAAAATTGTGTCTGTCGGGAGATTTGTTACAAAATATTAAGAGATGCGGTGTTAATATACCGCATCTCTTAATTATCTAAATCAAATTTATTGTAAAAAATTCTTGTATTTATAACTCAGAATACTATAGGTCGAAACATCTTCGGAAGATGAATCATCTCCATAAAAAACAGACATTTGAGTTGCTTTTCTGTAGTTTTCTTCGTCAAGTTTTTCCTGTTTTGCGCAACTGCAGGTGTATGCTGCAATCTCTTCACTTGTTACTCTTCCGTCACCGTTTGAATCTATTTCGTCAAAATTATCAAGGATTTTGCTTACCTGTTCTGAAGAATAAGCTCCTGATGCCGCAAGCTGCGATAATTCTGTTCTTGAAACTCCGGATGAAGAGATTGTATTTGTGATATCCGTCATTTCGTTTGCGCTTATTACGCCATCGCCGTCTTTATCGAAGGATGAAAAATTTGTTTGAAGGTATGATGCAAAAGACTGATTGAGTGTTAAGTAATTTGAGTTATCATTTCTTGCTTCCGTAATATTTTTATAAGTTACTCCTTCTTCAGGATACAGAGAAGCCAGATAAGAATATGTGTTTGTCAGATTTGCCGACAGATTTGCGATTATTGATGACCCTGATGCCATATTTGTACCTCGTTGATTTCTACCTACTTTTATAATAATAATGTTTTTGGAATTGTCAATATTTAATGATTGTATGTTAAGATAGTTACGGCGGTTTGTATGCTGGAAAATAAAGATAAAATTGTTAATATACTTCAAAAGGGCGGTGTTATTGCTTATGTAACGGATACTGTCTGGGGGCTTGGATGTCTGCCGGATAATGAATCCGCCGTAAAGAAAATATACGAAATAAAAAAAAGAGAAGCACAAAAACCGCTTATATTGATGTCTAATGAAACTTATAATCTTTTGGATTATGTAAAGCCAATACCTAAAATCGGACAAATTCTTATTAAAAAGTATTTCCCGGGTGCGTTGACCATAGTGACTGACAAAAGTGATAAAACACCTGATTATATAACCTCCGGAATGCCGACCGTAGGTATAAGAGTTCCTGATAATGAGATATTTCGTGAAATCTGCGAAATTGCTCCGGGGCATGTTCTTGCTACAACAAGTGCTAATTTATCACATCAGCCGTCTGCAAAAACTTATGAGCAGGCACTGGCAAATATGCAAAATCTTGCGGATATGGTTATTCCTGATTACGGTTGTTGTGCAAAAGGGCTGGAGTCAACAGTTGCCGGTGTTATGAACAACGAACTCAGAATATTTCGTCAGGGTGAAATTGTCATAGAAATCTAAAAATGGTTTAATGTTATCAAATTGATACATAGTTGAAATTTGTCAGGTTTTTTATTACCATATAATGTAAGACAAGGGTGAGTATATGGATTTCATATTATATATTTTATATTTTTATTTGATTGTTTATACAATTTATCTTTTTGTGCTTTCTTTAAGAAACCTTAATGACAGACCTTTTTCAATAGAGAAAAAGTATTCAAAATATGATGAGTATAAACGTAATTTTGCGGTGATTATATATTCACACAATCATAAAGATTGTCTTTCCGAACTCATTGAAGAATTAAAGATGCAGGATTATCCGCTTGCAAGTTTTAAGGTTTATGCAATTTTGGATGATTGTAATGACGGTTCCGAGAAGATGCTTGAGAATGATAAGTTTGTTTATGTAATGAATATTCAAGAACACGGACTTCTCGGGAAAAATCAGGCGGTTTCAATGCTGCTGGATAGTATCAAAACTGATGAATGGATTGATTCGTATGTGTTTATTGACGGAACACGCAGGATAGGTACAAATTTTTTAACACTTGCCAATGCCGCATTGAATAAAGCGGATGCCGTTACCGGTGAAGTTAATGTAAACAGAACTAATCTCGATATTGTTGATAAAATAAAGGCTGTTCATAAGAAATATATTGCAAATTTCTTCAAACAGGCAAGATCTCTGTTAGGACTTGCGACCCGTGTAGATTCAGGTTTATTCATTGTTGAAAAAGCCGTTATTGAAGAACTTGAAGAAATTAATTTTAAAGATATAAACAGTGAATTGGAATTTAGCCTGCTGCTTGCACAAACAGGACATAAGTGTATGTATAATCCTAATATTCAATCTTATGTTCTCGGTCAGGATTGTTCTTTCAAAAATCCTCGTCTGAGTGTTCGTTTCAGGCTTCTTTCAACGAATTTTAAGAAGATTAAATCATTTAATTTTCCGTTCATAGAATATGTTTGTTCTTTGCTTAATCCGAACTGCTGGACGATAATTGCCGCATATTTTGTTCTGATATTGTATTCTCTGCACTGTCAGTTTATTGTAAAATGCAATGTTGTTATATTCTCTGCAATACTATTGCTTGCGGCATACGGTATCGGGCTGATTAATGCTAAATTGAATTTTAAAGAAATTATTTTGCTGACACTTTATCCTGTGTATTCGCTTTGTCATATAATCAAAAATTTCCCTCCTGTTCGTTCGTTAATGAAAACCCTCGGGGCTAATACGGACAAAGAGGCTGATAAACTTGTGGTTGATGTGTTTGTACAGACAAAATACGGCGATAGAGCCTGCAAACTTGAATTTATTTCAACAGAAAGCGGTTTATCAAAGATAAGATTTATATATAAAAATAAAAAATATGTTACGGATTCTCATCTTAGAATGATTGATGCTTTGCAGCAGTTAAAATCCAAAATGGAAGATTACGGACTTGTTTTAAAAATCTGCAGCTGCTGTAAAAATTTCAAATCCTGTGTTGACGGATCTACAAATATGCTGAAAGGTCAGTGTAATAATGAATTTCCTAGCCCGCTTTTAACAGAACCCCGCCAGACACTTATCTGGAATTCTTGTTCAAGTTTTGAGCCGGCGGAAGTTAATAATTATGTTGAAGAGTTAGCAAAAGAAGTTGAAAACCAGCAAGGTTAAATGATCTTTATCGGAGGATCATAAAATGAAAAAGTATATATGTTTAACAATAATATTATCTTTAATGTCTATTTCTCTGCTTCCTGCGGCGGCAGCAGAGCCGTTGAAAGGTTCCGTAACAGAATCTGCAGAATTTAAACAAATGGAAGATGAGATTTTCACCGGAAAAATAGAAACCTTAGACAGAAAAGAAATTATCAATATGACTGTTTCTCAGGTGCTTGATTCATCTTATTCTGTTGAAGGGGATGAATTTTTTGCCGAAGTAACCGATGATGTATATGGAGATGAAGGTATTATAATTCCAAAAGGCACTTATGCTCACGGTCGGCTGACAAATACAACCGCACCGGGTCGTATGGGGAAAGAAGCATCAATGGAATTGGCTTTTGATTACCTTGTTACTCCGGACGGCAGAGAAATTCCTATAGAAGGTACTATGACAACAAAACTTCATCCTGTTGCGCAGGGAGCCAAAATCGTTGCTCAGGATGTTGGTTATACTCTGGCAGGCGGTGCTGTCGGCGGCTTGATGGCATTAAACTGGCTCGGACTTGGTGCTGCGATTGCCTCTCAAGGTTATACACTGGCAGGCGGTGCTGCACTCGGCGGGGTTGCAGGACTCGGGGTTGCGCTTATCAGAAAAGGCAATCATGTTTTGATTGCGCCCGGAGATGAAATAAAAGTCCGAATTAACACATCTCTGGATTTGCCTGTATATAAAAAAGAAGCATTAAAACAGGAAGAGATAAAATATGACGGTCTGACAATAAGTATCAATGATGTTAAGCATGAAAAAGATCCGTTTGGAGAGGTTAATACAATTACTCTTACCGTGCTTATTTCAAATATGTCGGATAAAACCCTGTCTGGTTTTGATATGGCTCTTGTGAATGACTACAATGCAAAATTCAGCCCGTCTATTTTCGGGAATACAAAGTTGATGTTCCGCCAGATAAGACCGGGGGATAAGGTTATTGAGCAGGTATCCTTTGCTGTTGATAATATTAATCGTAAATACTGGCTGACTTTTTATGACAGAAAAAACAGTGAAATTATCTCTAAAATCTCTGTCGATAATGCTTATATGAATTTGTCGCCGCGTGCAAAACGAAAAAATGAGAAAGTAAGAAGACAGAAAAATTATAAAAAAGAAGTTGATTTGCTCGAAATGGATATATAATTTTGTTATAAAATATGATAAGAGTGTATTGAAAAAATAATATTTTATGTTACACTAATAGTAATTAGTACGTATGGAGGAATATATGAATTGTGGATCTCTTGAAATCGAAATATTAAACACTTTTTGGAACTTTGCATCTGAAAACGAGGATGTAGATATCTCTATACAGGATGTTGTTGATGTATTATCACAAAAAGGAACAGAAAGAGCTTATACAACAATAAAAACGGTTATGGATCGTCTTGTTGCCAAGAGTATTCTCGTAAGATATAAGGTTGGTAAAAAATTTTTCTACAAGACAACGATGGATAAAAGAGAAATGGCTCTTGACATGTTGAAGGAATTTACGGATAATTTCTTTGACGGCAACATTGCAGAGATGGTTCGTTTTGTCGAAAAAGAAACTGTCGAATTATTAGTAAAATAATAAGGTGTTATGTCCGTAAATAAAGAGGATAGAGTATTTGTTGCGAAATTATTGCGCAGCGTCCGTATAGGTAATTGCGGCGTAAGAGAGGCATTAATGCAATATCCCAGAGATACTGATGATGAGAGTTTAATCGCAGTATATCATGCGCTGATTCATTATGAGGCTGATGAAGATTTGCGCCGAAGAGATGCTTTATATAGAGAAGAGCAGGATGATTATATTGAATCCCTTTCTTACATACTTGAAAAAGGAGAGGATTTGCCTCAAAATATAATAGATAATTATAAAAAGTATTATGATACAGTTCCGATATTACACAAAAAAGATATAAGAGGATTTTTGAAGAGTTTTTTCAAAATATTAAACATAGGAAGGAAAAAAGATAAATGATGAAACTATTAATGATGAAATTGGCAGTAGTATTTTTTGCCGTATTTATGCTGTTTCAGGGTGCACAGGTACAGGCAGCCGATATTGAGTTAGTTCCGACAATGAAATCGGAATCAACTGCACCAAACAGAGTTTGGGTTGGAACTTTTCAGTTGGTCTGGAATAAATTTTCAGAATCTGTTATAAAAGGTCCTATCGTATTTGAAGATTATGATTCCCCTGTAGCAGCGGCGCTTAATGAGAAAGAATTTACAAAAGATAATTTGTCATCCTCGGCATATTATATCAAATACGGGACACCTTCTCCGAAGTTAAAACAAACAATTGAAAACGGTATTAAAAGAAAATTCGATGAAACAAGCGATATTTTGAATACTTTTGACTGGACAATTGATCCTAACAAATACATTGTTTATGCAATGTTGAAAAAAGATTTTAAATTTATGGAAGCCTTTGACAAACTTCCTGACGGCAGATTCGGCAAAGGATCGGAACTTGTTAAATATTTCGGTATTACAAACACCAGCAGCAGTGATTTGTACGAAAATGTAGATGTTTTGTTCTATCGTTCTTCTTCTGATTTTGCAGTAAGACTGAAAACAAGAGGCAAGGATGATGTTATTCTCTACAGAACAAACGGTGACGGCACCTTCAACAAGTATTACAATGAAGTGCTCAGAAAAACACAACGATATAATGACACTCCGATATTCCAGTATAAAGATACTTTGTCAGTACCGGATATAAATTTGTATCTTGAAACAAGTTTTTCTGATGTAGAAGGACATAAAATTAAAGGTACTGATATCGTAATTGATAAAACAATTGAAACTGTTGATTTTAAACTCGATAATGAAGGTGTGAAGTTAAAAAGCGAAGCAGCCTTAATGGCAAGAAATACCTCATTTATTCCTGTTGATGGAAGATATTTCAATTTTAACGATACCTTCGTATTATTCTTGATTGAAAAAGATCAGCAGGTGCCTTATTACGCAATGAGAGTTGAAGATGTTTCTGCAATAAATAAAACAGGAAGAAACTAGTTTTCAATGAAAGAATAACAAAAATACCGGCATATTTGCCGGTATTTTTTTATTTATATTTATTAATAATTTATATTGACCGGAATATAATTAGTAACTATAATCAAAGTATGGCTAAAGTAAAATCAAAATGGATATGTCAGCAGTGCGGGTATGAATCGGCGGGATATCTGGGAAAATGTCCAGAATGCGGTTCGTGGAGCAGTTTTGTAGAAGAAGTTCAAACAACTTTTAAACCGCAGAATATTTCACCTCAGGGAATTACAAATGCTTCAAAGCCTTCTCTTATAAAAGATATTCAAATAGGTGATGAAGTCAGAGTTAGTACAAATATCTCCGAATTTGACAGAATTTTAGGCGGCGGGCTTGTTCAAGGCTCTTTGATATTGATTGCGGGCGATCCTGGTATCGGGAAATCTACAATACTGCTCCAGACAAGCGGAGAACTTGCTAAAAACGGTCAGAAAATTTTGTATGTATCTGCTGAAGAATCAGCAAGCCAGTTGAAACTTAGAGCAAACAGGCTGGGGGTAGTTTCAGACAATTTATATGTTTATCCCCAGACAAATTTAGAAAGTATAAGAGAGCAAATTTCTGAAATACAGCCTGATACAGTTGTTATAGATAGTATTCAGGCAATATATTCTCAAACTGTAGCAAGTTCTGCGGGCAGTGTTTCTCAAATCAGAGAGTGCTGTAATATTTTAATGCAGATTGCCAAAACACAAAATATTACAGTTATTGTAATCGGTCATGTTACTAAAGACGGCAGTATTGCAGGGCCTAAAATACTGGAACACATGGTCGATACGGTAATTTCCTTTGAAGGAGATAAGTACAAATCTTACAGAATGCTAAGGGCTTTAAAAAATCGTTTTGGAAACACCTCGGAAGTCGGGATTTTTGAAATGCATGAAAAGGGGCTTGTTGAAGTTAAAAATCCTAACGAATTGTTTTTAAATGAACGTTCGCAGGATGCAATTCCAGGCAGTGCAATTATTGTTACAAATGAAGGCACCCGTCCTCTTCTTGTAGAAATTCAGGCGTTAGTCGGAACAACTCCTTATCCGACACCGAGAAGAGTTACAAACGGTGTTGATACAAGCAGGCTTCTTCAGATTCTTGCAGTTTTGGAAAAAAGGGTAGGGCTGAATTTATCGAAACAGGATGTGTATGTAAATGTTATGGGCGGACTTGAAATTGATGAGCCGAGTGCGGATTTGGGGATTGCTCTTGCGATTGCCACATGCGCAAGAGATGTTGTTGTCGATCCGCAGACTGTGATTATCGGTGAAATCGGGCTGTCCGGTGAAATCCATCCCGTAAGCAGTCTTGACAAGCGTCTGAATGAGGCTGTAATTTCAGGGTTTAAAAAGGCGATAGTTCCATACGCGAATCGTAATGTTGAAAATAACAAAATAAAAGTTGTACCCGTAAAACGGCTGATAGATGCAATATCTGCCTGTATTTCACCTTCTTAATAAAAATCTCAACAACCGGGTGATATTTTATAATTTTTATTTAATATAATTGAGTCAGGAATTTGTAAAATATGGTGAGTTTATGACATTAGAAGAAGAATTAGGGAAATTTCTTATAGAAAATAAGTTAACTGTTGCGACCGCAGAATCTTGCACCGGAGGACTTTTGAGTTCTAAATTAACCGATGTTCCGGGAAGTTCGTCTTATGTGAAACTCAATTTTGTAACATACGCAAATGAGGCAAAGCATGAAATTCTTGACGTAAGCTGGGATATTTTAAACAATAAAGGAGCCGTCAGCGAAGAATGCGCAGAAGCAATGGCAAACGGGCTTTACGAGCGGACAGGATGTGATGTTGCGCTTTGCACAACAGGTATAGCAGGCCCAGACGGCGGAACAAAAGAAAAACCTGTCGGGCTTGTTTATATTTCCGTCAGGTATAAATCTATTGTTACTATAAAAGAAATTCGTTTATCTCCGAATACGGAGCGTAAAAAACTTAAAGAAGAGTTTGCAAATCAAGCATTGAAACTTGCCTTATCTGTTCTTAGAGAGAATCGTATCTGCTGATTATATGCTTTTTGGATTTTCTGGTTCCGTAAAGTAAAGTTTTATTTCATATTGTGTAGAATTTGTCAATTTTCTTTCTTATATAAACTTTATATATATAAGAGATATTAAGAAAGACTGTCATGACAAAGTATAATTATCAATTACGGAATCCTAATTTGAAGTTTAATACTCTGCTTACCGGCGGGGTTAATTCCGGTACCCAAAAATCTTCCTCTGTTAACCCGAGAGAACAGTCTATTTTTAAAAAAGCGACCAGAGAAGATCTTGCGAAGGTGGATTATAATAAGGTGCTTAACGAAAATCAGGGTAATAATGCAGAATTATCACCGCTTGAAAATATGCTAAAAGAATTTTTCTCTATTGGTAAGGTAAAAACTTCTGCCGATAAAAACGGTGACGGAGTAATATCGGAAGAAGAAGCGCAGGCATATATAAACGAACTGTCAAAGAAAGACGGGGACGGTGAAACTCTGTCATTGGCAGATTTTGAAAAACTTATAAATGAACAGGGTATAGATCTTGAATCTATTACAAAATTTTTAAGTGCTTTGACAGGTTTTGATACAGGAATGCAAAATGTTCAAATGCAGCCGCAATCATCAATGGCACCTGCACGAACAGGTGGATATGCAGCAGGAGGCGGCGGATATTCTTCAGCGGCAGCAGTTCCTAAAACGATTCACAATATGACATTGAATGAACTTCAGACCGAAAAATCAAACAGAGAATCAACTCTGGCTGATAAGCAGGAAGCATTGAAAGCGGTTCAATCAGGTGAAACGCAGGGTATTAAAGCAGCACAGGAAGATGTTAAAAACGCAAAAGAAGCCTATGAACAAGCATTGAAAAATGATCCATCATCAAGTAAATATGCAGGTATAATCAGTGCTAATAATCAAAAAATAGAAGAAAATCAAACTGCTCTTGATAAAAATTCTGCTGATATTACCTCGAAACAGTCTGAAATTTCGCAGCAGCAATCTGCCATTTCTTCTTCAGAAACAATGCTGTCATCATTAGAAAGTGCACTGGCAAATCTTCCAGCTCCAACAGGCAAACCTGAGGACAGCAAAAGAGATGAGCAGATAAATACCAAAAAGAACCAGTTGACAAAAGAAATTGAAACAAAGAAAAAAGAAATTGAAACTCAAAAAGCGCAGCTTGCTAAACTAAATGAAGGTCTGGAAAACTTACAAAATACAAAAACCCAGCTTGAAGGGCAGAAAACCGAACTTCAGGAAAGAAAAGCAAAATATGATGAAACTATCAATAAAAACTGTTCTGATGCCATAAAAGAAAAATTAGCGCAGTATAATGCAGCAACTAAAAATCTTGAAGATGTTAAAGCAAAAGAATTATCTGCTGCAAATTCAGCGTACCAGAGTGCACAAAAACAGGTCAATGAGATTAATACAGTAATTTCGCAAAAAGAAGCGGATGCTGCAGCCTCAAAATATACCGTATCATCAGATATTGTAGAAAAAGCTCTTGAACTTGCCGAATCTCAGATTGGTGTAAGGGAAAACGGCGGCTCAAATGACAGTGCGGAAATAAGAAAATATAAAAACGGTGCCGCAAACGGAAATCCGTGGTGTGCATCTTTTACCTCGTGGCTGTACGGAGCGGGTCAAGGCTCATCGAATGATAAAACTTTTGGTTATACGGCATCTTCTCAGGAAATCAAAAGGCAGGCAAATTCGGCAGGCTGTTATGCCAGCAAGAACTCAAATTATGTCCCGCAAAAAGGTGATCTTGCCATGTGGTCAAAATCAGCATCAACAGGTCATGTCGGCATAGTTTCAGAAGTGTATTCTGACGGTTCGTTTGATGTTATAGAAGGCAATTCAGGCAATTCAGTCAAGAAACGTCATTATTCGTCAAAACATTCTGTCGGCGGCGGTTTTGACGGGTTTGTACAAATGGATAAATGGCTCCAGGCCTAAAATTTAACCTGCTACAATTTCAGCAATTATTTCCGGATATTTATTTATCAAAGCATCTGCAAATTTCTCTGTATCTATCTGCGTAGTTACTACTGATAGAAGATCCTGCGGAAGTTCCATTATCATTTTTTGCAGATATTCCGGTTTTATAACCCGCATACCTTTGATTGTTTCATTTTTATCCCGTTCACGATTAATTATTTTTGTATATGCATCTGAATCGAAACTTTCAAATAATTTATTTTCCTGATTAACAAGATGATATGTTAAAGTCTTTTTCTGTGCCGGCTGCAGATTTAATATTGCGTTTCTATAGTCTAAATCTCCGAGATTTCTGATTTGTTCAACCATTTCTCTTGCATTTCCGTTAGATTCTTGTCCGGAAACACTTTCATATATCTGCTGCAGATATATTTCCGGCAGGTTTTCCAGATTTTTTAACAGCATATTTTTGTCCATATCAAGTCCTGTAAGCAAGCCGTCCAATTGCTCTTCCGGCAGATATTCAATTAGTGCCTGCTGGGAGAACAGTTCAAGTACGGTTTTTACAAGTTCTTCTTTAGGAATGTCTTGCATCATATCAAGCAGCGCATCCTGTGTAAAAAATTTCAAACCTTCAACAAGATCATTTGTTTCAAGCATAGGAACAAGTTTTTCTAACTGTGAAGATGACATATTGGACATAATTGCCAGTTTGTTTTCAGGATCTGCCAACTGGAATAGTTCGATTAATTGAGAAACATTGGTAAACATGTCTGCAGCAAGTTGTATGGCCGCTTGATTGCCTTCTGCTGCTTCGGCTTCGATAATTTCTTCAATGCTTTTTTCTTTGTACATCTCCATTTTGTCCGTGGAGATGCTCAATTTCGATTGAATATATGATAAATCTGTATCAATTTTTATAGACATTTTGAACCTCAAAGCTTCTCTTAAATATATTAACGTATTTTAAAACGGCTAATTTCAATATAATTACAAAATTTAACAAAAAGTAATATTTTTTTAATATCTATTAAAATATAATATGCATGCGTGTAAAAATATTATTATTGTAGTATTATAAGAGAGTAAAATCTTACGGAAAGAAGAGGATAATATGGAAAAAGGAAAAGCGAATATTGCAGTTTTAGGTGCAACAGGGGTAGTCGGAAGAGAAATTATTAAAATTATTGATGAATTAAAAGTTGAATTTAATTCCATAAAATTTTTATCAAGTGCTAAAAGTGCAGGTACAAAGATTGAATTTCAGGGTAAAGAATACACTGTTGAAGAGGCTGTTCCTGAAAGTTTTGACAATGTGAATATTGTACTTGCGTCTGCCGGCGGTTCAACCTCCAAAATGTTCGCTCCTGAAATAGTAAAAAGAGGCGGAGTTCTTATTGATAACTCTTCTGCGTTCAGAATGGACGATGATGTCCCTCTTGTTATTGCCTATGTTAATGATGAAGATTTAAGAAAACATAAAGGCATTATTGCTAATCCGAATTGTTCAACATCTCAATTAATGCTTGTCCTGAAACCTCTTCATGAAAAATTTGGTATTAAGAAACTTCTTGTATCTACTTATCAGGCTGTTTCGGGTGCAGGTTTAAAAGCAATAAATGAATTAACCGAAAATACAAAGGCAACTTTGAACGGCGAAGAGTTTACAAATGTTGCATTTAAAAAACCGATTTCTTTTAATGTTATTCCGCAGATTGATGTTTTCTGCGAAAACGGTTACACAAAAGAAGAAATGAAAGTTGTTAATGAAACTAAAAAAATTCTTCACCTTCCGCAGGATTTGCCGATTTCATGTACAGCTGCGCGGGTTCCTGTTTATAACGGACACTCTGAAGCAGTTGATATTGAATTTGAAAAAACGGTTACACCTGATGAGGTGCGTGAAATCCTTAAAAACTCTTTCGGTGTGACAGTGATAGATAATCCTGAAAATTATGAATACCCGACAACAAGAGATGCTTCAGGTGTTAACCCTGTTTTTGTCGGCCGAATCAGAAAAAATCTTGCTTTTGATAACGGAATTTCTCTATGGTGTGTTGCCGATAATCTTAGAATCGGCGCCGCTTTAAATACCGTTAGACTTTGTAAAAAAGTCATTGAAATGGGATTATATTAATTTTCGTTACAAAATGAAAAAAATAAGACAATTATTTTTTTTAGCAACCTTTATCTAGGCAGATAAAGGAGTAAGGTAATGAATGATATAACTGAAATGAAGTTAGAAGGTTTAATGGACGGGATAAATACTGTCGGCGAATTTTTAGATAAATATGCCGGTGTTTATCCTTCCTTAAATGAAGTAGAATTCAAAAAACATCTTGATTATTTGGAAGAAGAATTTTTTTGTAATTTATAAACGCTCTTTAATATTTCGTTTTTTACCTGTAAGATGCGGATAATTTTTCAGGTTGTAAATTTATTTAGTGCTTATCTGACCGCCGATTTTTATATTTTTAAAATCTTCAA
>CALUYV010000035.1 GCA_944325095.1 Candidatus Gastranaerophilales bacterium
TTTTTTAGTTCAATCAGATCTTTTACTGTTGGGTGTGGTCCTCGTATTAGGTATTTGTCAACTTCCTGAAATTTTGATGGAAGTGCGTTAAACGTAAGATTATTTCTTACTTGATTATTCGGGGTATATGTTATTTGTAATGTGTTCATAGTCGCATGTTTAATTTTATCAGAAAAATTAATTTTTTTTAACAAAATAGCAATTATCCTCCGAAAAAATACTTTATATATATGTAGGTAAAATAAAGGAATTTTTATGGCATTAGATTGGACTTATGCATTGGACATGTGTGCAGCACACGGCATTCTGAGTTATGATGCGGCTGCCGATATTCTCGGACAAAAACCGCGTTTTGTCGGTCATCCGACATTATCCGAACTCCCTCCAATTTCTCCTATGTATCTTCCTGAAGGTACAAAAATGAAAGATTCTCCGCAGGGTGATGAATTCGTTAAACTAGAAGAAAATGATAAAATGATAAATAATCCTGGCTGGAAAAAATTTCTTATGGGTGCAATTGCACTGACAGGTATCGGACTGGCTGCATTTGCTCTGATTACCGGTAAAGGAAAAATCAAATTCCCTAAAAATATAAAAAAGCCTGATATGTCAGGTATCAAAAATAGTATAGGTAATTTTGCAAAATCTGTTGTTGAATTTATTAAAAATATTCCGGCAAAAATTAAAAATTTATTTAAACATAAACCATAATGACGTAGTTTCCTTTAAAAAAGCAGTAAGAGTTTATCTTACTGCTTTTTATTTTGTGATTCTGATGTCATTTATTATTCCGGAATCTCAGCATCTTTTATTGCCGGACTTTCATTTACATAGTTAGTTAATTGTTTAAGTGCCGGTTTGTAATTATTAATTGTACTTGAGCCGCCAAGACATCCGCCGGTGCAAGCCATTACCTCAATAAGATTTCCGAGTTCACAGGCTCCTGATTTTGCATATTTTTTCAAATCTCTTATTGTTTGTTTATTCAAACCGTCGATTATGCAGGCATGTGCTTTATGTTCATCATCAAGCATTGCATTTACTGCCCCTGCAACTCCGCCTGTAACTGCATAATTTCTTGCTTCAGCTGCTGATTCTTTTCTGAATTCGGATTCTTCAAGATCTTTCAGTTCAATCTCCAGCGCAGTAAACCATGCAGACAATTCTTCATAGTTAATAATATAATCCATATCCGGATTCAAATACGCTTCGCGTCTTTTTGCGACACACGGGCTGAAAAATACCGTAACAGCATCCGGATTATCTTTTTTAACAAGTTCTGCAGTGTAATATGCCGGTGTTTTTGTTTCGGAACGGTAAGGTTTCAGTTCCGGAAGATGTTTTTCAACAAGTTCGTTATAACCGGCACAGCAGGAAGTTGTCATAAACGGGTCGCCTTTTTCCATTCTTTCTTTAAATTCGGCAGCTTCTCGTTTTGATGTAATCTCTGCACCTTCAGCTACTTCAACAACATCGCTGAACCCGAGTTCCAGAATTGCCTGTCTTAACTGTTTTGGAGAACAAGGGAACTGGCCGAAAATAGCAGGTGCTACCATTGCGACAAGTTTCTTTCCTGATTTAAGAGCCTTCAAAATATCTATAATCTGGCTTTTTTCATGAACAGCACCAAAAGGACATGCGCTTACACATTTTCCGCATGAAATACATTTTTCAAAATCAATATGAGCAAGCCCTTCGTCATCTTTTGCTATTGCCCCAACAGGACAAGCATTTTCGCACGGAACGATAATTCTTGCGATTGCCTGATACGGGCAAACCTGAGCACACATTCCGCAGTTTTTGCATTTTGTCTGATCAATAACAGATTTTCCGTGTTCAACATGAATTGCGCCGAATTTACAAGTTTGTTCGCAAGGTCTTGCAACACAGCCCTGGCACAAATCAGTTACATATATTCTTGATGGAACGCATCCTCTGCATGCAGTCTGCAATACTGTCAGAGGATTTTCTTCAACTTCTGTTCTGTTTTCTGCAATTTGGGCAAAGGTTGATAATAAGGTGCTGTCCTCTGCTTTTTCAATAGACAGCCCCAGACCTGCAATTGCTCTGTCCCTTAAAATTGCCCTTTCTTTATGAATGCAGCATCTGTACGGAACTTCGCTGCCTTTCGGACGCATATCATACGGAATAAGTCTTGTTTCTTCTTCAAAATTATCTCCAAGATATGCTTTAATTAATCTTACTAATATCTCTTTTTTTAATTGTGATGTTTGTCTTGCACTTTCAGCCATATATTTAACCTCATTTACATTACCATACAGTTCTATTATTTCATAAACATATTATTTTTCAAAATATTTGTACCAGATAACCCTGCAAAAAGAGAGTTTGCTGTAAATTTAAGTAAATATATTTTGCAGCAGAGTTCTTTTATGCTATACTAATATTATATTTCAGTATATTAGGGAGATGTTGTATGGCAGAGAATACGCAAGAAGTTATAAATGATAAAGGGATGGAAGCGTTAAAAGAAGTTGAAAAACAGCAAGAAAAAGAAGAAGTATATGAAGCAATAGAAACTCATACTTCGGCAGATTATAATGCGGATAATATCAGAGTTCTGGAAGGTCTTGAAGCCGTAAGAATAAGACCGGGGATGTATATCGGTTCAACTTCGCAAAGAGGGCTTCACCATTGTATTTATGAAATTGTAGATAACTCTATAGATGAATCTCTTGCGGGTTTTTGTACTGACATCCATGTAACAATTCACAAAGATAACAGTATTACGGTTGAAGATAACGGACGTGGTATTCCTGTTGATATTAAGCCTGACAGCGGCAAATCTGCGCTGGAAATCGTCCATACGGTTCTCCATGCCGGAGGAAAATTCGGGGACGGCGGATATAAGGTTTCAGGAGGTCTGCATGGTGTTGGTGCATCTGTTGTTAACGCACTTTCTGAAAAATATATTGTTGAAGTTTCAAGACAGGGTTATGTATGGCGTCAGGAATATATGAGAGGTGAGCCTCTTACTCCTGTTGAGAAAATCGAGCCGACAGATAAAACAGGTACCAAAACTACATGGTGGCCGGATCCTGAAATATTTACGGAAACAACAGAAATTGACTGTGATGTAATCGCAAACAGACTTCGAGAAATGGCATTCTTGAATAAAGGCTTGAAAATAATTTTCTCCCGCCATGACTCGGAAGAAGTCGAAACTTTCCACTATGTAGGCGGTATTGGCAGTTATGTCGAATTTTTGAACAAAAACAAAAATGTATTGCATGAAAAACCTATTTATATAGACAAAGTAGTCGGTGACATTCAGGTTGAAGTTGCTATGCAATATACAGAAGCCTATACGGAAAGTGTTTTGTCTTTCGCAAATAATATCAATACCCATTCTGGCGGAACACACCTTACAGGGTTCAGAAACTCAATCACAAGAGTATTGAATGACTATGCAAGAAAAAATAATATTTTAAAAGATTCCGATCAAAATCTGTCCGGAGAAGATGTAAGAGAAGGTTTAACAGCCATCGTTTCCGTAAAAATTCCAAATCCGGAGTTTGAAGGACAGACAAAAGAAAAATTAGGCTCTCAAGAAGCAATGGGTGCTGTTCAAGATGCAGTAAAAGATAAACTTCAGGAATGGCTGGAATTTAATCCAAAGATTGCTAAAATGATTTTGGATAAAACATTACAGGCTCAAAGAGCAAGAGAAGCAGCAAGAAAAGCAAGAGAATTAACAAGACGCAAAACAGTTCTTGAAAATTCCACCCTGCCGGGTAAACTTGCAGACTGTTCAAACAGAGAACCTGAAAAATGTGAAATCTTTATTGTTGAGGGTGATTCTGCGGGCGGTTCTGCAAAACAGGGCAGAAACAGAATGTTTCAGGCAATATTGCCTTTGAGAGGTAAAATCTTAAATGTCGAAAAAGCAAGACTTGACAGAATATACGGAAATAACGAAATTCAATCTATGGTTCAGGCTTTCGGCATAAAAATCAGCAGAAATGAAGAAGAAGTTGAGATTGATAAATTAAGATATCACAAGATTATTATCATGACAGATGCCGATGTTGACGGTGCGCATATCAGAACTTTAATGCTGACATTCTTCTTCCGCTATGCAAGACCGCTGATAGAGCAGGGGTATGTTTATATTGCACAGCCTCCTTTATTTAAGGTTACTCAGGGAAAAACCTCCGAATATTTATTCAATGAACATGTCTTAGATAAAATGCTCAAAGAACGCGGGATTAAAAATCTTACATTATCCGATAAAAACAAGAAAAATGTTAAAACAGGCGATGATTTGCTCGGGTTGATTAAAAACATGTCCGAATTTTATCATTCATACAATAACCCGATTTTGAATCTTTATCCTGCAGTATTTTTAAGAGGGCTTGTACGTTCTGATATTAAGATTGAAGATTTTGACAGCCAGTCAAAAATGAATGAACTTTGTGAATATCTAAATCATTATTTGATTGACCATGCTGAAAATTATAATATTCAGGAAGCAAAGAACTACAAAGTCGAAGTTAAATATAATCCTGAAAATTCAAAATATTCATTCATATTGCATTTGAATGACGAAGAGCATGTTGTTTTAACCCCGAACATTATTAAAAGTTCGGAATACAAACGGCTTAAATCTTCTTATCCGTTAATCCGTGACTTCCTGATTGAAGAAACAGACGGGTTATTATTGGAAACTGATACTGAAAAATATGAGATTAATTCTTTTGATAAACTTCAGAAAATCATAGATGAACGAGGTCAAAAAGGTTTGCAAATCCAGAGATTTAAAGGATTAGGCGAAATGATGCCTCAGCAGTTATGGGAAACAACCATGGATCCGGCAACAAGAACATTATTGAAGGTTAATATTGAGGACGCAATGCTCTGCGACCAGTTGTTTGATGTTCTTATGGGTGACAAAGTCGAGCCAAGACGCGACTTTATTGAATCCAATGCTGTTTATGCAACAAATATTGACACATAAGATTTTTTAGAAAATAATAGATATAAAAAATACAATTATATATATTAACTTCCAAAATAAAATGGTTAGATAAAATTTTATCTAACCTTCTTTTTTCATTAACCAAATCAACATATTACCCCTTAAGATTTGATGTGAAAGAACTAAACACTGTATTTTCGTCTTGTTTAAATATTATCTTTTTATTTGCTTCTAAAGTAGGGATATTTACTGCAGAAGCCTGTTTTGTATTTTGCTGTGCATTTCTCGGTGCAACTTCATAGGATTTAATAGAACGTTTACCTGTCAAACGCTGCATAAATGTATAGTATTTTTTAGCAAATCCTGTTGAATTATTCTGTTTTTCTTCAATCGCAAGAAGTTCATCCCTTGTGTGCGCTTTAATCGGAGTACCGACAGATGAACGTGTCAGCATTTCACCAAGAGTAGTATCAACTAATGTTACCCAGCTCATACCAATTAAAGATGAATTGTACTGATTTCTGAAGGTTGAATTAAACAAATCAATCAGCAATGTTTGGTAGAACAAGCGGGAGCCTTCCTGTACAAACCTTTCTTTGAATTTTGTGTTTGCACCTTCAACATCATTACCGTTTGATTTCAGCATAACCATGTTATAGTTATCTGTCATTAAGAACCAGATAGTCGCAATAGAAGCGGCTGTTTTGGCAAGATTTGACAACTCAGCATTAGATACACTTGAAAGAGAGTCAACATTGAAGGCTTTTAAAAGATTTACCTGTACATAATCTTTAAACTGTTTCTGGTTAAAGTTTTTCTTTAACGCCTGTTTACAAATTTTATCAAAACTTTTCGCAAGGGCATCAATATCCTTTGGTTTTGATTTTGGCGCAGTTTTTCTAAATACATTCATCAATTTTTCGTCAATCATCCAGTAAGGGAGAGTGACTGTATTCCAGATAAATTTGAACGGAGCAATGATGAAGTTTACAAGCGGTTTGATTGGTTTATCCTGCTTGCCCATATCAATCAACATTTTTCCGTCTTTATTTATAACTGCAGAATGACCTACTTTTTCATACTTATCTGCCAGAATTTTGAAGTTATCTTCGGATTTTAAAACTTTAATAACAGCATCAAATTTATCTTTATCAACATAGAATTTCTGTGATGTCATTTTTTCATATAAATCCGTAAACGGACGGTATAAAACTTTGTCTTCGAATACTTTTACCGCATTTTGAAGACTTAACTCGCTGTCGGATAGATTACCGTATTTATTTACATCTTTTAATTTCAAATTATTGTTGAGTTTATTAAAGAGATTGTCTATACCTAATTTTGCATATTTTTCCGGATTGTTGAGTTTCATGTTTTCGAAGTATTTTAATGCAACTTTTCTTACTCCCGGAAGATTTTTAAAGCCTTTAATTCCGTAGCCTGCGGCTAAAATTGCTGCAGATGCTTTCACAACAGTATCAAATGCAAGCAGCGGTTTTTGCTGTTCTTTTGGTTTGGAAACACCTGAATTTCCTGTAGCAGAAACATCTTTCTGCGGTTTGATTGCAGCTTCCGGAGCATTAAGTTTTTCGTTTTCTTCTCTTGCCTGCTCAGGAGTCAATCTTGTAATATGTTTTCCGCTTGACAGACGTGAGAGCATCTCGGTCACAAGAACCGTAGTTCCGGTAGTAAGAACAATTCCGAATTTTGACTTGTTAATGAACTTCTGGAATGCACCCATTGTAATCAATGTTAAATAACCGCTTGTCAAAATACGTATAGTTTCCTGCTTAAACCTTGTTTTACGCTCGTGATCGGCAGCCAGCGGATCATCATCCATCATTCGTGAAAGGTTGTAAGCATCATTTGCAAGGAATATTGCCGGAGGAAGACCTGAAACAAGTCTATTTAACGCTCTTTCATGCTTAGTATCGTAATTACCTGATTTTGGATCAAACATTTTTAAAGAACTTTGAAATACACTTGAATCCAATTTTGCTTCAACTTCTTTTTCAATTGCTTCAAGTTCATTTGAAGTTAATTCCTTAACAGATTTGCCGAGTCTTTTTGCGGCTGCTTCCTGTGCAGATTTTAACTGAGCATCTTTATATGTAATCAAGCCGATTAAAGAATTGATTTTAGAATCAATTTTTGAACGCTGCCTGATATTTTTAAATAATGGTTTTTCAAGAACTTTTTGCGACCAATTTTTTAAACCCGGAACTTTGCCTAACAACTCAACTGTTCCGTTCAGGATATCTCCCGGAAGAATTTTAAACGGATACAGCATACCGTCAAGTGCAAGATGCGGAATAGTTTTCTTTGAGATGCGGATATTATCGCCTTCTACCGTAATTAAATTTGAAACTTTATCCGCATGTTTAATCATAATGTCATCATATATTTCATGACCCATATTTCCGACATATTTATCAATAAATTCAAAGAATTTGGTCTTGCTGTAAACTTTATCCAGCGGACTGTACCTTAAAGAAAGACCTTTAAAACTCAAATCTTGCGGATTCTGTTTTAAAGGTCTCTTAATATCTTGATAGTTATGCCTTGATGAACTTTTGGAACGGGAATGTTGAGATAGAAATTCTGGTGACATGTACTCCCGTGTGTGTTTCTGTCTGGCTATTCGAAATTTTGCATCATCATTAATAATCATATTTCACTTCCGTTTTTTTGTATTTTCTTTCATATAAAATCAAAAGGCAAGTATATTTTGCTAAAAATTTACAATTTTTTATGAAATTTAAAAATTTCTTAATAAAAACAATATTGTTAAGATTTTACAACAGTTAAAATTTATTGTATAATCTGGTTGGAGATAGGTTTATATGTTGAAACAGGAAAATAAAACTGATGTAATTGTTGTGGGAGCAGGCCCTGCCGGTATTGCCTGTGCGATAACACTTGCCAGAAACGGTAAAGAAGTGGTGCTAATTGAGCGCGGGTTATTTGCAGGGAGCAAAAATGTTTTTGGCGGAGCGATATACACTCAGCCGACAAAAGAAATTTTCCCGAATTTTGAACAGGAAGCACCTGTTGAAAGGCGGACGGTACAGCATAATTTTGCCATACTCGGAGAGGTTGATTCAACAACAATTTCATACAGAAAAAACGACAACTCCAGTTATTCTGTTATCCGGGGCAAGTTTGACCGCTGGGCAGCCGAAGAAGCAAGAAAAGCAGGAGTTTACCTTGTTGAAGAAACTGTCGTAAGAGAATTAATTAAAGAAAAAAATAAAATAATCGGTGTCAAAACAGAACTCGAATCATTTTATTCGGATATTGTTATTATTGCAGATGGTGTCAATTCACTTCTTGCAAAGCAGATCGGGCTGCGGAAAAACATTGAAACAAAAGATGTTGCACTCAGCGTAAAAGAAGTTATTAAACTCGACAAAGATATTATAAATCAAAGATTCAATGTAAAAGATACAGAAGGTGTTATAACGGAGATTTTCGGAGGTTCAATGCTTGGGATTCTCGGACTTGGATTTTTATATACCAATAAAGATTCCGTATCAATAGGACTTGGAATTACATTAAATGAACTTGTCGAATCAAAAATCAGCCCGTATGAATATCTTGAAAAATTAAAACAGCACCCGTCGATTGCTCCTTTAATTGAGGGCGGAGAATTGAAAGAATATTCCGCTCATCTGATTCCGGAAGGCGGATATAAAAAAATCCCGAAACTCACGGCAAACGGAGTTATGGTCGTTGGAGATGCTGCAATGCTTGTGAATAACCTGCACTGGGAAGGTACAAATCTTGCTATGATAAGCGGGAAACTGGCTGCTGAAACTGCAGTTGAAGCACTTGATAATAATGATTTTTCTAAGAAAATGTTATCTAATTACGAAAAAAGACTCAAAGAATCTTTTATTATAAAAGATATGAGAACATATAAAGATTTGATGGATGTTATGCATTCAAGAAAATCAGCATTCTTATCTTATTATTTTAAGAAAATCAATTCATTTTTTGAAATGTTTACATCAGTAAACAGTGTTCCTAAAAAAACAAATTTCCGTAATTTTATAAAAAGTATATTCACCGACCGCAGTATTGTGGAATTATTTAAAGACTGTACTGCTGTTATTAAACTGTTATGGAGCATTTTGGCATGAGTACAAATATTGATAATAAATTATATACATTAAAATATTCAACGGATACGGAATCGCATTTAAAAATAACAGATAAAGAAAAATGCCGGTTATGTACTTCCAAAAACTGCACATATATTTGTCCGGCGAAAGTATATGAATGGAATCCTGATTCACAGGAAATAATTATAAATTTTGAAAATTGTCTTGAATGCGGAGCATGCAGAATTGCCTGCGAAAAGAAAGTAATTGATTGGCAGTATCCTAAAGGGACAAAAGGTGTTACATTTAAACAAGGTTAAGAGTAATATAAAGGAGGATTTATGAAAGAAGAATATTCTAGCCATTACAGACGCTGGTACGACAAAGATCCGGTTTTATCGGAAGCCGTCAAAACATTAGAGGAAACAGATGATCAAACACAGATTAGAGTTGCCTTAAATTTAATCAAAATTATTATTGAACATAACATTGAAGATGAAAAATACGAAGCAGTTGATGACATAATCAATGCTGTCGGCCTTGGTCTGGATGATAATCGCAGAGGCCGCTGGTACGATATTGATACAACATTGAGAACAGCAATGAATATGCTCCAGAACTGTCCTGCCGATACGCAAAAAATCATTGCAAAGGAAATGGCACAACTTGTTTTGTCCAAAATTAAAACCGAAGAAACCGGTGATGAGGATGAAGAAGAATAATATTTCGATTAAATAAAGGATATCCCGTGAATATGTTTAGGATATTATATAAATATGGATCGGGATGAAGATAAAGAATTGAAATCAATCGGACTGGAGTTAATGTTTATGACTCCGGAAAAGTGCTCATCCGATAAAGGAATCACAGCGGTAGAATTGGCAAAACTTGTTGAACTGCCGCTTGAAACTGTTAAGAAAAAATTATCAATATTAAAAGATAAAGGTATTGTCAGAGTATTCGGAATAAACCCGAAATACTGGAAGTTTGACGAATATCAATTTCAGCGTATGGATGAAGATGATGAGGTTTATCTTTTGTTATGCAGTTTTGATGATGTCGATTTTGACAAATATTTTTCTTATTAATCCTAAAAATATTGTATGTAAAATTTGCTAAATTATGATATTATAATTACAGCAGGATATTGAGGTAGAAGTAATGGCATCAAGCACAAATCAATATATCAAACCCGCAACTGCCGCCAGAAATTCTGACGGGAATTTGTCTATAGGCGGATGCGATCTGGTTTCGCTTGCGGATAAATACGGAACTCCGCTGTATGTACTTGATGAAAAAACAATTCGTTCAATTTGCAAGGATTACAAAAAAGCCTTTGAAAAATACCCTAAAGTAAGGATGATGTATGCCTCAAAAGCCTTATGCACCGGGGCTGTCGCATCAATACTGGCAAATGAAGGATTCGGGTTTGATACGGTATCTGCAGGCGAAATTTATACTGTTTACAAAGCAGGTGCTGATATGAGCAAAGTGCTTTTTAACGGGAACAATAAATCTTATGATGAACTATCTCTTGCGCTTGAACTGGGTGTCGGGAGATTTTCCGTTGATAATTTCCTCGAACTTGCTCTGTTAAACCAAATTGCGCAGGCGAATAATAAAACCGCTGATATACTGCTCAGAATCACACCGGGCATTGAGTGCCATACGCACGAATATATCCAGACCGGGCACCTTGATTCCAAATTCGGCTTTGACTTAACCCAAGTTGATGAAGCAATTGATTTAATTCTGAATGAATATAAAAACCTTAAACTGCACGGGCTGCATGCGCATATCGGTTCTCAAATTTTTGAAACCGGAATTTATCCTGATGAAATCGAAATTCTTGCAAAAGAGATTTCAAGAATTGATAAAAAATACGGATTAACATTGGATGAAATAAATATCGGCGGCGGGCTGGGCGTAAAATACACACAGGATGATTTTCCGCCGTCAGTATATGAAGTTGCAGATTTGATTGTAACAAAATTATATGATGTTATTGAAAAATATAATATTCCTGAACCGTTTGTTTTTCTCGAACCGGGAAGAAGCATAATCTCTACGGCAGGAGTAACTCTTTATACTCTCGGGAGTTCAAAACAGGTTCCGCACGGCACAAAATACCATGCGATAGACGGCGGTATGGCTGATAATCCCCGTCCTTCCATGTATCAGGCAAAATATTATGCGGAAATAGCCAATGCAAAAGAAACTGCAAATTCAGAAATGGTTACTATTGCGGGCAGATTTTGCGAATCCGGCGACATTTTGATACGAAATATCGTTCTTCCTGAAATAAATGAAGGCGACATCCTTTGTGTTTATAATACCGGAGCATACAACTATTCAATGGCATCAAATTATAACAGGGTTCAAAAACCTGCAATGGTTCTGGTAAATGATTCCGATGCAGAGGTTATTATTAAAAGAGAAACTTTAGATGATTTAGTGGCACACGATATAATTCCGGATAGGTTGAAGTTATGATTGAATACATTATAATGTTATTGCAAAATATTCTTGGAAACTGGCATATTTATCTCAAAGAAACTTTCAGTTTGAAAAATATCTTTGAAATATGTATTATCGTTGCTATTTTAATTGTATTCTATAAACGATTTATTAAAAATACACATTCGGAAAAATTTATCAAAGGTGCATTTGTACTTGTATTATTATGGGCATTAGGGGAAGTTTTAATAGCCCTTAATCTTAATATCCTCGGAGTTTTTCTTCGTTCAATAGTCAGTCTGATTGCTTTAAGTTTGATTGTAATTTTCCAGCCGGAGTTAAGACGATTTTTGGGTTATCTCGGGCAGATTGATTTTTTCAAAAACCTGTTTGATAACGATAAATCAAAAACTTCTGATAAATCTATTGATGTTGTAAAAGAAATTATAGAAGCCGTTAAATATTTGTCAAAATCGCATACCGGTGCATTGATTGTATTCCAGAACGATTTGAGCAATACATACCATGATGTCGGTACAATGTTAAATGCGGATGTTTCAACAGAGTTGCTGCTGACTATATTTCATGTAAATACCCCGCTGCATGATGGTGCGGTTGTAATAAGCGGTTCTAAAATTATTTCAGCCGGAGTTTTGCTTCCATTGACAGATGACCCGAAACTCAGCTGGAAATACGGAACCCGCCACAGAGCAGCAATCGGAATGACAGAAAACAGCAATGCCGCATGTCTTGTTGTTTCGGAAGAAACAGGCGATGTTTCGATAACTCTTGACGGAACTTTAAAAAAATATGATGATATCCCGACATTAAAATCTGATCTTGAAAGTATTTTAGGACTTAAACAGGTTGAACAATCAGAGAAAAAATCTATTTTTAATATAGAAAACTTTATTTCCCTCAAGAAAGGAGATAAAAACAAATAATGGCAGCCCATACTAAAAATATTTCAAAAAAAGAAACTTTATTCAAATTGATACAGAGATTTATAATGATAACCATCGGGGTTTTTATTACTGCTTACGCTCTTGAAGCCTTTTTAATTCCGAATTCGGTTATCGACGGCGGAATTATAGGTATTTCAATGATATTAAGCCATCTTGCAAAATGGAATCTCGGTTTAATTGTTATAGTATTGAACCTGCCGTTTGTGATGCTTGCTTATAATAAAATGGGATTAAAATTTGTAATCCAAGCCCTGTATGCCTGCATAGTTCTTGCTTTTGCACTTAATATCTGCGCCGGTTATAAAGCAACCGAAGAGCCGTTTCTGGCAACTGTTTTCGGCGGTATAATTTTAGGTGCCGGAGTCGGATTAATTTTAAAAAATGAAGCCTCGCTTGACGGAACAGAGATGCTTTCTTTAATTGTGTCAAAAAAATTCGGATGTTCGGTCGGCGAGTTTATTATGGGTATTAATTTGTTTATTTATCTTGCAGCCGGACTTGTTTTCGGCTGGGAAAGCGCGATGTATTCTATTTTGACATATTTTATAGCATCAAAAGTCATTGATCTTGTTATGGAAGGATTTAACAGTTCAAAATCTGTCCGTATTATCAGTGATGATGCGGGAGATATCGGTAATGCACTGATTGATAAACTCGATATTAGTGTTACATATTTGAAAGGAATCGGCGGTTATTCGGGCCAGGAAAAGAATTTGATATATTGTGTAGTTTCTCGTATTGAGCTGCCGAAACTGCTTGAAATAACCAAAGAAATTGACTCTAAAGCATTTGTTTCTATAGTTGATGTTCACGAAACATACGGCGGAAGATTTAAAAAATAAATTTACCGGTCTTAATATATAGACATTTTGCAAAAATTAGAATATACTTTATTTATAAGAAGGGAAAATAAGATGGCTAAACATTGTGATACAGTACCAATAGAAGTTACAATTTTAACAGCGGATCATGATATCAAAGGAATTGTTCATGTTTCCAAATACACCAATACAAACAGAGAATTAACAGATCTTCTCAATGATAAAGAAAGAAGATTTCTTGCCGTAACAAATGCGGAAATATATCCGAGAACAGGTAATCAATCTCCGAGAAGATACAATTTTCTGGAAATTCACATGGATTATGTTCTTATGGTGCATCCGACATCTCAAGCAGTATTTAAAGACTCCGGTAAATCTCAGGAAGATATTGCAAGATTCAGAGATTTAAGACTAAAATTAAACCAAACAAGACCATTCTAAAACAAAACCCCTTCATATATGTGAAGGGGTTTTTGTTATATAAATCTGCAATTAGAAATCTTCAACGAGTTCAGGGAAGAAATATCTTACCCCGTCATCCGATCTCCATCTTACAAAACCGGTTTTTGGAGTTCTGTCTATATCCAGCACACTGACCAGTGCCCAGTTTCCGCGAATAATACTTAAATTTATTTTCTGCGGATGATTGATTGTTGAAATTGTTTGAGCTTTATCATCCGGAGCCGCTTTAATATTATAACAAAAATCAGGACTGCTTTTTAACAGAGTCAGACCGTATTTCTTACCGTAAGTATTGTAAAAATTCACCCAGGTCATAAATTTATACGGATCATCTTTCTTTATCCATCCGGTTTTACCGGTTGAATTATCATACATAATTTCTACCCAGTCATCGTCATAATCCATAACACTCACAAGAGCAAGCGATTTTTTAGGCAGTAAAACTACAAAAAACCTTTCCGCACCGATATCCGCAGGGAAAAACTCATCCTCATTCCATCGTACCCTGTACAAAATTTGAGAATTTTCATCCGGCTCTTTATAAATCGTTATATCATTACCGACCTGATACATTCCTATGGTATTAACCTGAGCGGTATTTGGACGAATAGGAATAACATCTTTTGCATAAACTGCCGGTATATTAAAGATAATTGCAAAAAGTACAAACAGAATTGCTTTTTTCATAATTGTTACTCCCTGAACGATATTTGAGCATAGGCTTTTTGAAGTTTCTCTCTAACAGAAGTCATCTGCTGTTCAATAACTTCATCTGTCAATGTAGCGTTTTCATCTTGCATTTTTATTCTGAAAGCAACACTTTTGAAGCCGTCTTCAACATGTTCGCCCTGATATACATCAAAAATTTCGGAACCTTTAAAGATATTTTGTTTAACTCCGCTTTTTATAACTTTTTGAATTTCATCATACGAAATATCATCATTTATAATAAAAGCAAGATCTCTTCTGACTTCAGGATACTGCGGAAGATGTTTATATCTAGGGACAGTTTCTTTAACAGCAGAAACTACAGCATCCATATCCACCTTGAATAAAAATGCCTCTTGATTTAATTTTAATTTTTCCTGAATAGCCGGATGTATCTGCCCGAAATAACCTATTACCTGCGGTTGCTTGCCAAGCAGTGTAATAACAGCAGTTCTGTACGGGTGGAAAATTTTGTGAGTTTGGGCAATCGGACTACCTTCAAAAGGTATGAGTTTAATCCTTCTGGTAAGTTCCAGATCCTCAAACAGACTTTCAATAATACCTTTTACGGTATAAAAATCGGTTTTCGATTTTACCTGCCATTTTGAATTTTGAAGTTCGCCGGTCAAAACACCTTCCAGTACAAGGTTTTCTTTTACTCCTGAGAATTTTTCATCTGCAGGAGCGGTTTTTACATAAGTTCTGCCGATTTCATACGCCCAGAAATTTTTTTGACCGTTATCAAAGTTATATTTCATACAATTCAATATACTTGCAGCAATGGTCTGACGCAGCATAGAATATTCTTCACTTGCCGGATTAAGAACTTTTACGGCATTTTCATCACTGTATGGAATTTTAAATTTGTCAAGCAGGGATTTGCCGATTAGTGAACTGGTTTGAATTTCGTTCAAACCAGCGGATAACATGAGTTCATGAACTCTTTTAACAACTTTTTCCGCTGTGGTAATAACAGGCATTTGAGATTTACTCGGCAGAGTCGGAGAAATCTTGTCATAGCCGTTAATTCTTGCTATTTCTTCAATCAAATCAATTTCTCTTGTTACATCATAGGCTCTGAAACTCGGAACCAGGAATTTGGCAGCAGCATCATTACCGCCGAGTTTTTTGAATCCGAGATTTTCAAGGATATTAATACACTTGTCCGCTGATATTTCACAGCCTAAAATTCTTTTAATCTGATTGTAGCGAAGTGTTATTTCTATAGGGTCAAGTTTATTTTTGCCGTCTTCAACCATTCCTGTCACTTCTGCATCAGCATATTCAACAAGTAGTTGCATTGCTCTGTACATAGCAGGATTCAATGCTTCAATATCAACCCCTCTTTCGTATCTTGAGCAGGCTTCGCTTTTGTAGCCTACGCTATGAGAACTTTTCCTGTTGCTTGCAGGCGGGAAATATGCCGATTCAAGAGCAATAGCAGTTGTGTTATCATCAATTTCGGAATTTGCACCGCCGAAAACACCTGCAAGACATACTCCTTTTTCTTTATCTGCAATCAAAACACTGTCATGTGTGAGGGTTCTTTCTACACCGTCAAGTGTTACTATTTTTTCACCGGGAACTGCGCGCCTTACACAGAGATACCCGTTCAATTTGTTAAGGTCAAATGCGTGGAACGGAGTGCCGTATTCCAGCATAACATAATTTGTTATATCAACAACATTGTTGATTGCACGAACTCCTGACGAGATAAGTCTTTTTTGCATCCAATCCGGAGACGATTTGATTTTAATATTTTTTAAAAGGGCAATTGAATAGTATTTACAAACATCTTCATCAATAATTTCAACTTTAAATTCATCAGTAGATAAATCTTTTGTACATTCAATATTGTTGAGTTTTAACGGAGTATTAAACAATGCACTCAATTCTCTAGCGATACCGATAACAGACATTTGATCCCCGCGGTTGGCAGTCGGTGCAACATGAATGATTGTATCTTTTTCAAAACCCAGAACATCTTTTGCATCCTGTCCTAAAGAAACCTCAGGGAAAATTCTGTTGAGAATTAAAATACCGTCTTCCTGCTGATAATTTCTTTCTGCTACTCCGAGTTCATCAGCAGAACAAAGCATACCGTCAGAAGTAACTCCTCTTATAACAGCAGGAGTCAGGGTAAACATTTCTCCTGTCTTTCTGTCAAGCACCTGCGAACCAACGCTGGCGTAAGGAACAATCTGCCCTTCTTGAATATTTTGAGCACCGCACACAACAGTTTTGTGC
This sequence comes from Candidatus Gastranaerophilales bacterium, assembly GCA_944325095.1. Lineage (GTDB taxonomy): Bacteria > Cyanobacteriota > Vampirovibrionia > Gastranaerophilales > Gastranaerophilaceae > Zag111. Next base: position 16,703 of record CALUYV010000035.1, read on the forward strand.
CCGCTGCCGTCAGTTACCGTCACAAGGTGAAGCCTGTCCGAATTAGGATGGGCATCTATTTTTTCAATTTTAACCGTTTTTATATTTGTAAACTTTGGCTTAACTTCTTCTATACCTTCAACTTCCAAACCGCTCATTGTTAATTCGTGAGCGATTTGTTCCGCTTCTATATTTGATAAATCTACAAATTCGTTTAACCAGTTTAAAGATACTTGCATTTAATTTCCCCTCTTGTGCATATTCTACTTAACTATTCTAGTACAAAAGATTGTAGATGTAAAATATAGTTTTAAGCATAAAACTATTAAGTATTTTCTACCTTGAATAATTAAAAACAGAACTAAAGCGAGCAGGGATTTTGTAATTTTCTTACTCGTAAATTTTTCTTGTCATTATCACATTATCCTCTTCGTCATAACAGTTTTCACCAAGCCAGTGAGCAAGAAGTTTACCCGATTTGTTAAAGATAAATGTTTCATTTTTCGAAAGTTTCAGGCTCATATTAATTAACTTGCCTTCAGGTGAATATTTATAGGCTTTATAAGGATATTCAGCTCCCGTTTTAACTTCGTTATATATCAAAACACCTTCAGAAGAGTAATAGTATGTATTTTTAGGATTGTCATAATACATAACGGCATAACTTCCGTCAGAAAATCTGGCAAGTTTTCTGTCCTTGAGTTCAGTTACACCTTTTAACAGCATTGATTGATTATTTTGAAAGTTTTTATCCTGAAAATTATTTAGGATATTCTCATCGTCAGGCAAAACTATTTTATCGGATAATAGTTCTTCCCGCGCTTCCTGAACAGTCATTTCAACCCCGCCTGTAATTACTTTTGTTTGAACAGGAAGTGAAATAAATAAAAATAATAAAACAGTCAAAATAAATTGCTTCATAACCTATTTTATAATTTATTTTCAAGATATGTCAAATCCTGTACTTATAATGGCAGCTTCACCGACTTTGCACAGCTGTCTGAGTAGGAGAAAGAACCGACAATTGCTCCTTCCCCGACTTGGGGAAGGCTGTGATGGGGAGTAGCCCGTAAGGGATTTGTTTTGTCGTCACTCCGGTTGGAGGCGATGCGTGAGCGATAGCGAACCAAGCCCGTAAGGTGGAGGGAAACGATGAGTTTTCCGACCGCCCGAATAATCCAAATTCGACACGGAGTCCCCTGCACCAACCGCCAATGCGTCACTCCGTGCTTTACAAAGCGAACCGCCGCAGCGAAGTGAGGACGAGTGAGCCTGTATGCAGAGCTGACACGGAGTCTCCTTCGAGTTTTGAAGGTCTTAAAATTATTTAGTTCCCTGTGAATCGTTCAGCAGCAAGACACTGAAACGGCTTCTAGGCGATATTTTTAAGCTTTTTTAATATAAACTGCGATATA
>CALUYV010000036.1 GCA_944325095.1 Candidatus Gastranaerophilales bacterium
CCTTCAAAAGTCGGGGAAGGAGTATTTCGTATTCTTGAACAGCGAAGAGTTTGCGGGTAGTTAAATCTCAGAACAAATCCTTATTCAAAACCCTTCATATTTTTCATGGTTTATAGTATTATCACAATATATTCTTTAACGGGAGGGTAATGTGTTAAAAAGAGTTCTAACATCAAAAACTTTAATATTTACTGTACTAATTGTTATCATATTGTTTTTTGTACCAAAATTAACAGAAATGATAATGATATTATTTGCATCGTATGTAATTGCGGCCGCATTAAATCCTTATGTTAACAAAACAGAAAAAATCATAAAAAACAGAGCCATTGCAACACTGACTATACTGACAATAAGCGGAATTATTCTTGCTGCTGTGCTGCTTCCTGTAGTTGTGGCATGTTACAAGGAAATCGAGTTGTTCGCAGTTTCACTCCCGAGAAAGATAACGACACTGTATCATATAATCACACATACTACTATTTACGGCAAAACTATTGCATCATATATTCCGATTGGCAATATAGCGGAAACAGGTACAAATCTTGCGCACAATTTGTTTGCGCAGTCATGGACAGTTACAATGGCTGCAGGGCAGATGGTGTTTGTTTTCCTTGCTTTGACGATGTTTATTTACTACATAATTCTTGATAAAGATTATTTGAAGAATAAATTTCTTGAGTTTTTCCCGCCAAAGTTGAAAGAAAAAGCGGGTATGATTTTATACAATATTACAACTAAAGTCGGCAACTATGTGCGAGCACAGATATTATCAATGATTACTGTGGGTTTTATGGTTACTGTTGAGGTTGCTTTGCTTGGAATTGACTATCCTATTTTGCTTGGTATTATAGCCGGTATTTGTGATATTATACCTCTTCTCGGGCCTACAATATCAATCATGACGATTATATTTGTCGGTTATCAGCTCGGATGGGCAAAAATTGTTATTGCAATTATTCTGTTTGTACTAATTCAGCAAATATCGAATTATGTAATAAGACCGTTTTTATTCGGTAAGTTCATGAAACTCCACCCGATAAACATTATGGTTGCAATTTTTGTAGCAGAAAAATTCTTAGGAGTCTGGGGCGTAATTTTATCACCTGCAATTGCGGCTACTATTTGTGTTCTAATTGATGAATTGTATCTGTCGCCGATGAATGAAAATGATTCCGGTGAAATTTCTGCTGAACAGATAATCGAGGGGTAAAATTGACAGCAAGCAGGAATGAAATTTATTTATACAATAAAGTTATAAAAAAGGATTACGATTATAAAATGTGGTTCTTTTTCCCGGGGCCTGAATCTTTTGCTATGTCATCACTCGGGTATTTATGGCTTTTTAAATCAATTGACATGCTCGAAGATATTGATATCGAACGGGTTTACTCCGATTCTAAAACAACCAGAATTATGCGCGGGGAGATTTCACTTATCGGGATTTCAAATTCCTTTGACATGGATTTTTTAGAAATTTTGAAATTTTTGGAACACAATCATTTTGCGTACAAAGCAAAAGACAGGGATGAAAATACCCCGCTGATTTTTGCCGGCGGGCCTGTAATTACTTCAAATCCGGAACCGTACAAAGAATTTTTCGATTTTATGATAATCGGCGACGGTGAAGATGTTAATCAAACCGTTATACAAATCTGCAAAGAAAATAAAAATAAGCCAAAATCAGAAATATTAAACCTTTTAAGTTGTGTTGAAGGAGTTTATGTGCCGGCAATACAGCAAAATAAAGTAAACAAAGTGACAAAAAAACTTTCTGAATGTATTTATACACCTATTTTGAGCAATAAATCGTTCTTTCCTGATACATTTATAATAGAAGTTGAGCGCGGCTGCGCAAATCGCTGCGGTTTTTGCCTTGCTTCATATATAAATCTTCCTATAAGGTTTGTTCCTTATCAAAAAATTATTGAAGCTATTGAACTGGGGTTGAAATATACTAATAAAATAGCTCTGCTCGGAGCACAATTAACTGCACACCCGAAATTTAATGAAATATGCGCTTATATTGCAAATAAAATTACCAGCGGAGAAAAAATTGAAATGAGTGTATCTTCTCTCAGGGTTGATTCTTTCAAACCCGAGATAATAAATACTCTTGTTGCTGCAGGACAAAAAAATCTGACACTTGCCATAGAAGCAGGCAGTGAAAGATTGCGCCGCGCGATAAATAAAAATGTAACGGAAGAACAAATATTTGAAGCCCTAAATACTGCCGTAAAGTGCGGATTAAAAGGGATAAAGTTTTACGGAATGCTCGGGCTGCCGACGGAAACAGAAGAAGATATCAAAGAAATTGTCGATTTTACTGCCCGTATAAAGAAAAGATATAAAAATTTTGATATTTCATTCGGGTTTTCAACATTTGTTCCCAAAGCACATACACCATTCCAATGGTGCGGCAGAGAATCCGACACCGTTCTGGAAAAGAAAATTCACTTTTTAACAAAAGAATTGAGAAAACTCGGTGTTCATATCAATGTATCAAGCCCGAAATGGGATTATTATCAAGCAGTGCTTTCAAGAGGTGATTCTCAATTAACGGATTATTTGATAGAAGTTTATACCCTCGGCGGCAAACTCGGCAATTTCAAGAAGGCAGCAAAAAATCATGGCATAAATACGGATTATTATGCATTAAAGGATTATGAATACTCTGATAAACTGCCATGGGAAAATATAATCATAAATCCGGGTAAAGATTTCCTGATAGAGGAAAACCGCCGGTTATTGAAAAGTTAACCCATTGGAACACAATCGGAATATACAAGACTTGCCCAGTTTTCAAAATAACTGATTTGAGTTGCACTGCCGGTTCTTATATATACATTAGGAAGTTTACTTGCAGGAATACCCAGTGCTCCGCATATTGCCGCTTGTATAACATCAGGATGAGTAACTATAATGACTCTGTTGCCGATATTTTCTTCAACAAGTTCCTCAATGGTTCTTGATACACGTGCAATAAAATCACCGGTACTTTCAGCACCTGCCATGGCTGTTTTATCCGGTTTTTCCATAGGCAGAGCAATCCCGTCAGGATATTTTTCCAGCACCTGTGATAGAGTTTGCCCGTTCCAGGTGCCGCAGGCTCTTGTTTTAAGAGATTCAACAACTTTATATTCTGTTTTAAATGCTTTTGCAACCATCATGGCTGTTTGCAGGGTTCGCACAGACGGAGAAGAGTATATAACATCATTTTTAACCGCCCTTGCCTTTAATAAATTAATTAAGTTTTCTGTTTCTGAAACCCCTAAATCGGATAACGGCGGGTAATTCTCTAAATCAGAAAATCTCCCTTCTTCCGAATAGATAGTAGCACCGTGGCACAAAAAAGTTATTTTACATTTTTTTCTGAAATACATAACTCTCCTTTTCTATTATTATAGCATATAAATTATTTTTGCGATAGTATATAAAAAAAGGAGAGTTGCATGAAGGGTAAAGCATTTAAATTCGGAGATAATATTTCAACAGACCACATTGCACCGGGCAGGTTGTATCATTTGAGATCAAATTTGCCGGAATTTGCAAAACATGTACTTGAGGACGCAGATGAAACATTTGCATCCAGAATGAAAAAGGGTGATTTTGTTGTTGCCGGTTCAAATTTCGGACTCGGCTCATCCAGAGAACACGCCCCGCTGATTATGAAAATAGCAGGTGTCGGTGCAGTTCTGGCAAAGTCATTTGCAAGAATTTTTTACCGTAATGCAATAAATATCGGACTTCTGGCTATTGAATGCGATACGGATGCCATTGATGACGGCGATGAACTTGAACTTGATTTAGAAAAAGGAATCATAACGGATTTGACAAACGGCGCAATTATACAGACAGAGCCGCTTCCGCCTGTTATGATTAAACTTCTTAAAGACGGCGGTCTTGTCGAACATATAAAGAAAAACGGTGATTTTAAACTCACAGACTAATTGATTTTTATATTTTTAATACGATAATTGCTTAATATATTGAGTTTTTATCATACTTGTATTACTCTGAATATAAACACTAATAACACAAAGGGGAGACACAATGAATATTCAAGAACGTACAGAGAGTATTAATAATGCTGTAAAAAAACTTGCAGACTTTGTACAGACAAATGATGCGGTTAAAAATGATTTTAATGAATACATAAGAACTATCGGAGCAAATAACCCGAATAACAGAATATCCTTGCAGGCAGCATGTTTTAATTATATTCTCGAGCGGAATTTAGGGGAAGATTTGAAAAGTATTCCGCAATTGTTCCTTGAAAATACAAAACGATTAAACAAGGATACAAGAAACATTATTGAAGCAATTGACAATTCGATTTCTTCTGTTTTTGAAGTCAAAAGGGTCGGAAAACACGGATTTGAATTGTATAATATTGTTAATGAAAGAAAATATATGGTCACCTCTCTTATGAAAATGACCGCTTTAAGTAATATTGGTTCCGGAAATTTTGTTATTGCACGAATTGTAAACATAAACGGCGATGATTTTCTTCTCGAAATTTCAGGTGTTTTACCGGCTTATAAAAAAGATGAAGCTTACAGGTTTGCTGTAGCGAAAATTATTCAAAATCCTGAACTCGTTTACCTTGATAATCCTGAAAAACAAAAAGAAATTGAAGATGATGTAGCAGAAATTTACGACAAATTCGTTGAATTTTTCGGGACAACAGAAGTAATAACAACTAACAAAAACGCTGATGATTTAATCGGTATGTTTAATGATTTTGCTGAAGAAGGCAAAAAAGGAGATTTCAAACCGCTTATAACCGAACCTGAAGAGTACAAGTATTTTGATGTAAGCGAATTTAACAACAATTACAGCAATTTCCTTGAAAATTCACTCGGCGGGTTTTCTTCCCACAAAGAAATCTATGATGTCGGGATTATCTATGATAAGGAACTCGGCTTGTATGCTATCCCGTTTTACGGTACTTTTAACAAGATTTTTGAAGTTAAAGACTATACAAAAATTGTCAATTATGACAGTTGTATAAAATATTTCCTGACAAAAGACAAATATTCCGCAAATCTAATTAAAATGGTTGCAGATAAACACAAAAACTTTATGGAAATAGTCAATGCCGTTCTGGCAAAGAATTATACACTTGATGAGTTATTGAGAAAATACAAGCGCAGATATCTCGATAATAAAATTATTTCATCTACTACCGTTTTGTACCGCTCAAATGCGTTTTCAAAAACTCTCGGTATAATAGAAGATAATGAAACAAAACCTAAAATTGATACAACTCAAAAAATAGGCAGAAATGATCCTTGTCCTTGCGGCAGCGGCAAAAAATATAAAAAGTGCTGCGGGGCAAATTTATAAAATTTAAATAGAAGAATAAAATGATTAAGCAGATAAAACTCAAAGACTATATACTCATTGATGAACTCTGTGCCAATTTCGACAACAGATTGAATATAATAACGGGTGAAACCGGTGCAGGTAAAAGTATCATCTTAAATGCAATTGATATGGTCTTTTCTGCCCGTGTATCAAAAGATGTAATAAAAACGGGCTGTGAAAAAGCAGTTATCGAAATTGTACTGGAAAATACAAAACACGATTTATCCGCACTATTTGAAGAAAACGGTATTGATAATCTGGGAAATGAAATTGTTATTACTAAAGAGATTACCCAGAGTTCAGTGCGCTCCAGAATAAACGGCACACTTGTCAATCAGGAACTTTTAAAGAATCTGAGAACATTGTTTGTCGATATTCATTCACAGCATCAGACTTATACATTTTTACAGCCGCAATATCATATAAATCTTCTTGATTCCTACGCAAAAGAGGTTTACGGTAATCTTCTTGCCGATTATAAAGATGACTATAAGGATTATTGCAGTTTATGCTCTGAACTCGAAAATTTGCAAAATGCTGCAACGGCAACAGATTCTCAAATTGATTTTCTGAAATTTCAGATAAATGAAATTGAAGAAGCAAATATTCAAAATATTTCAGAGGACGAAGAATTGACACAGGAACTAGAAGTTCTTGAGAATGCCGAAAAATTAAAAGAACTTACCGGAGGGGCTTACTGGGCAATTAACGGTGATGACGGTTCCGTGTTGGATGGGTTAACGCGTATTAAATCTGATATTTCAAAAGCTGTAAATTACGACAGATCACTTGAAGAAATAAATCAGCAATTTCTTGATGTGCTCGAGAATTTGAAAGATTTATCTTCCTCGCTGAGAGATTACAGCCAGAGCATGGAAAACGATACCCAGCGGCTGAATGATATTCAGGAAAGACTCTTTTTGCTCGATAAATTAAAACGAAAATACGGAGGCACACTTGAGGCTGTTTTAAATAGTTATGAACAGTTTAGCAAAGAACTTAACTCTATCGAATTTTCGACACAAAATATCGAAGAACTCAAAGAAAAAATTTCAAGAAAAAAAGAAGAACTAATGAAAACTGCGCAAATAATCAGCGAACACAGGAAAAATTACGCACAGGTTCTGTCAGTCCTTATTCAGGACAAACTTGCGGTGCTTGAACTGCCTAAATCCAGATTCTGTATAAATGTTACCCCGAAAGAACTTTGTGCAAACGGAATTGACAGTGTGGAATTTCTTATTTCAACAAATGTATCTGAAGATTTGAAACCGCTGGCAAAAGTCGCATCAGGCGGTGAAATTTCAAGGGTTATGCTTGCCATAAAATCTATATTTGCGCAGACAGATGATATTGACACAGTTATTTTTGATGAAATTGATACGGGTATTTCAGGAAAAGCAACCCAGAGCGTTGCGGATGAAATAGTCGAACTCAGCAAAACCCATCAGGTTCTTGTAATCACACATCAGGCAATTATTGCATCAAAAGCAAATAAGCATTTCTATGTCAGAAAATCTCAGGAAAACGAAACAAAAGTTGAAGTATATGTCTTAACAGGTGATAATAAAATTAAAGCACTCGCTGAACTCGCAAGCGGCACCATAAACGAGCAGTCTATAGAATTTGCAAAATCACTGCTGAATTAATAAAATAAATCGATACCGGAAAGGTATCGAATGAAAAGATGATGAATACAACTAAGATGAATTAATTTTCGATTAAATCTTTGAAATGTGTGAATTTAGTGTTAGATCTGAGTTTTACTATCGCCCCCTCTTCTATTTGTCTGATACGTTCTTTTGAATAGCCGAGCATACCTCCTAATTCGGCAAGAGTTTTCGGTCTGTCGGAATTTATGCCGAACCGGTTAATAAGCACCTGTTTTTCTCTCTCCGGCAGCGAATCAAGCAAATTTGGAATTACCTTTTTTAGACTTAATTCTCTGAACTGTGCTTCCGGCGAATGGCTTGATTTGTCCTCAATATAATCTTGCAGGCATAAATCATCCGTTATATTTGTTTCAAGACTTACAGGTTCAAGAAGTATTGCCTGTTTAATTTTTCTTAATTTATGGACAGGGATATCCAGTTTTTCGGAGATTTCTTCATCGGTTGGTTCTCTATCGAGTTCCGTGAACATTTTAGAATAGATTTTTTTATACCTGCGGATTTTGTCAGCCATATGAACAGGTATTCTTATGGATTTTGAATAATTTACAATCGCCCGTATTATAGATTGTTTTATCCACCATGTAGCATAAGTTGAAAATTTAAAATTCTTTGAATAATCAAATTTTTCTGCTGCACGAATAAGACCGATAGACCCTTCCTGGACAAGATCCATAAAATTCACCCCCTGCCCGATATATTTTTTTGCAATACTGACAACAAGGCGCAAATTTGCCTGAATTAATTTCCTTTTTGCGATATCGGAATTTTGTTCTTTTATAAGTCTGCCGAGTTTTTGTTCTTCATGAGTTTTCAGCAGTTTAATTTTGCCGATTTCTTTCAAATAGGCCTGCAGAGTATCATCCTCAAGCACTATATTGTTAAATGTTTTTATATCGTCATTATTAGAAATATCAATTTTATCCGGTTTATAATACTCGTTATCAATTAATAAACTCATCTCTCCTCCCAGTAATTCCTCTTTTACAAATACAGACGCAAAGAAATAAAAAAAGTTTCAACAAATAACTTGACAATAAAAATTGTTCTTGATAACATAAGTCTTGTCGAGAGCGGAAGTTCAGACTACCCAAGCCGAAATGGGTGTTTAGCTCAGTTGGTAGAGCGTCTCCCTTACAAGGAGAGGGTCGGGGGTTCAAGTCCCTCAACACCCACCATTTTAACTGTGAATCCACCACCTGTACAGGTAGTGGATAATTTTTTATGTAAAGATTTATTGACGCAATAGCAAATTTATTTATTTTCACGCATTATAGTGATGTGTGAAAATTTAAGAGGAAGAATTATGCAAGTACAGAAAATTAGTTTTACTTCAATTCCGGATAAAAAAGAACAAACTCAATCAAGCCTTTACAACAAACAGAATTTTGTACAAATAGGTGCAATCAATGACTTTATTGCAGGCAGTGCAATAGGCTTCGGTGTTCTTGAAAGCAGAAGTAAATATAAATTACTCAAACAAAAGAATACCCTGCCTGATGCTTTAAAACATATGGCTAAAAAGCAAACAAGAAACAATATCTTTATCGGGCTTGGAATAGGTGCATTATATACAGCCCTGGATGTGTTGCTTTTTAATAGATATTCAAATAAAATTGAAGCAACTTATGATAAACTGGACAAACTGGAAAAAGAAAAGAATTAAGCCAGTTGTTTTACACATTTATCAAGGTAGTTAACCATAACTTCTTTGTATTTATCACATAACACCTTGTCAGAAGCCTCAAATCGAAGAGTAAATACAGGTTCGGTATTACTTTGCCTGATGAGCGCAAAACCTCCGTTAAAAACGATTCTCATACCGTCCAGTGTAACAATTTCTTTTATTTCTGAACCAAACATATCAGGATTATTTTTTACTTCTGTTTTAACGGATTCAAGAACCTCTTTTTTCAGATGGTTAGGACAAGGGAAACGAACTTCATCGCTTGTGCATACTTTTGTGAACGGTTCAAGCATATCTTCGAGTTTAAAATCAGGATTTGATTTTTTATGTTTTGAAATTATTTCAATAATTCTGCAGCCTGCATAAATAGCATCGTCAAATCCGTAATATTTGTCTTTAAAGAAAGTATGACCGCTCATTTCACCGCCTAATACAGCATTAGTTTCTTTCATTTTATCTTTAATATAGCCATGGCCTGTCTTGCACATAACAGCATTGCCGCCGGCTTTATTTATTGTGTCAAAAAGCACCTGTGAGCATTTTACTTCCGAAACAACAGTCGGGTGCTGATTGATAATATCCATTGCGTATATCAAAAGAAGTTTATCACCCGTTAAAGGAATGCCTTTTGAATCAACAACTCCGATTCTGTCACTGTCGCCGTCATAAGCAATTCCCAAATCTGCACCGTTATCAATAACTGTTTGAGATAAGGTTTTCAGTGTTGATAGAACACTCGGATTAGGATGGTGGTTAGGAAATCTTCCGTCAGGTTCGGAAAACAGTTCAATAACATTACAGCCCAGTTCTTTATATAATTTTGGCCCGACAATTCCGCCAGTTGCATTTGCACTGTCAACAACAACCGTAATCCCCTCTCCTATTTTTCCAAAATTCTTCTTTTGTTCCGCAATATACTCATCAATAATTCCGGCAGAAAAATCATAATCTTTTAAATTATCAGGAAGAGAATGCCAGTTAGCAGATGTAAACTCTTTTACTTCTTTTATTTTTTCTTCATTGAGTGTCCTGTGGTTGAAAGTCATTTTTAATCCGTTATATTCACTCGGGTTGTGGCTTGCCGTGATAATCATAGCTCCGTCGAGTTTATGGGCAAATTCGGAATAGTATCCGATAGGTGTCGGAGCAAGTCCCAAATCTTCAATATAGCCTGCTCCTGAGTCACATAAACCGTTTATCAGAGCTTTTTTAAGAGATGGAGAATGCAATCTTGCATCCATACAAACACTTACTCTTAAAGCCTTCGGGTCTTTGCCTGTTTGAAAAGATAACCATTTTATATAACCGGTTCCGATATTATAAAATAATTCTTCTGTAATATCTTCTCCGTAGATTCCTCTTATATCATTTTTACCGAAAGCGTGTTCGTATTTATTATCCATAATTCCCTTCTCCTAATATTTAGACTATAATTAAATCATACCATGAAAAAGATATTTAATAATTTGTTTGATAATACAAATATTACGGCGATTACATTCATATTGCCTGCAGTGCTGGGAACATTTATTTTTATAATTATACCGGTTATATGTTCTTTCGGATTAAGTTTTGCAAAATGGGATTTACTGCATCCCATAACCTTTGCAGGTCTTGACAATTACAAACAGATAATAAATGATGCGGTATTCTGGCAAATTCTGTTAAATACAATTGTATTTGCTCTATCTACTTCATTTTTCGGGGTAATAATACCGCTTATTCTTGCATCTATAATAAACACCGGTATAAGAGGCAGCGAATTTTTTAAAACAGCATATTTTTTACCGTTTATCACACCTATGATTGTATTCGGAATAGTATGGAGTTGGATATTTGATCCGAACATAGGATTGTTAAACAAGATTATACAATTAAACATAAACTGGCTTTATGATACAAAATTTGCAATGCCTGCAATTATAATAGTGTCAGTCTGGAAACTTATCGGCTATAATATGATAATCTTTTTATCAACACTTTCTACCATATCGAACAACTTGTTTGAAGCCGCAAAAATTGACGGTGCAAATTCCTTTCAAATATTTAAAAATATAACAGTTCCGCTTCTTTCGCCTACAATATTTTTTGTTGTTATTATTACCGCTATCAGTTCATTTCAGGTATTTGACCTTATATATTTAATGACTCAGGGCGGGCCGTTTAACAGCACCAATGTACTGGTATATTCAATTTATCAGAATGCATTTGAATACTTTAATGTTGGTAAAGCAAGCGCACTGGCATATATTTTGTTTGCTATAATTCTTGTTTTGACATTATTTCAATGGAAAATTCGTAAAAAAGTCGTATATAATGAAATTGATTAAAGTAATATCTCTTAACATTAGGGGTTAAAGATTAAAGAAAAGTACAAATTTATCCGTACATAATACTGAAACTACTCAATCACGGGGTGTGTATAAAATTATGTACGAAGAAGAACTTAAACGAAAACTTTTAATTGAAGAATTAAAGACTCTGCTTGAAAAAGCGGAATCAATCGACAAAAACTGCGATTTATACTGCGAATACATGAAAAGTATGATATTGAGTACCTATAGTACAAATTAGAAACTCAGGGAATGAAAAATATTCTAAGACCAAATAGAATTAGCTTATGAATATAGTTATTATAGGCGGTGTTGCAGCAGGTTCAAAGGCGGCTGCAAAAATTAAACGTTTACTCCCGCAGGCGAGCGTAAAAATATTTACGGATGATACACATGTATCTTATTCAGCCTGTGGTCTGCCGTATTACATACAGGGCAATTTCAAGGATTATCGTGCATTGCTTGTCAGATCGGTAGAAGAATTTAAAAAATCCGGAATTGACGTTTTTTTAGAGCATAAAGTCACAAAAATTGACCCAAAAGCACAAAATATAACAGTGCATAGTGCATTTAACGATTTTTACGTGCCTTATGACAGATTGATTATTGCAACGGGCGCAAGACCATTTATTCCTGCAATAAAAGGGGTAAATGATTTTAAAAATATTTATACATTAAGAAAAATTGAAGACGGTATTGCAATAAGAGAAAAAATGCTTAAAAGTAAAAAAGTTGTTGTAGTGGGCAGCGGCTATATCGGACTTGAACTGCTGGAAGCCTTTGTACATAACGGACTGCATACAACAGTAATTGAAAGAAAAGACAGAATAATGCCCGCATTTGATCCGGATATGTCAGAAGTTATTCAAGACAGCCTGGAATCAATTCCGGACAGAAATTTCGAATTAATAACAGGAGAAAGCCTTGTTGAAGTCACAGGTGAAGGCGAAAATGCAAATATAATCAAGACTTCAACAGGGAGAGAACTTGAAACGGATTTTGTTGTTCTTTGTGCGGGAGTTGTGCCAAATGCTGAATTGGCAGGAGCCGCAGGTATAACAATAGGGCATACCGGAGCAATAAAAGTAAATAAACTCATGCAAACCTCAATTCCAAATATATATGCATGCGGCGATTGCTGCGAAGAACCTCATTTGATAAACGGAAAATCTGTTTGGGTTCCACTGGGTTCTACTGCAAATAAAGAAGGACGCTGTGCGGCATTAAATGCCGCAGGAGTATATACGGTATTTGAAGGAGTTCTTGGCTCTGCGGTGACAAGATGTCTTAATACAACAATGTCAATGACGGGATTTACCGAGAAACAAGCGGAAGAATTTGGTTATACACCTGTATCTGCTACCATTAACAAACATGATATGGTTTCTTATATGCCCGGTGCCGGAGATATAACATTAAAGGTTGTTGCAGATAAAGCAACCGGACTACTTTTAGGCGGACAGGCTGCCGGTGCAATCGGCGCAGACAAGCGCATAAATTCTCTTGCTGCAGCACTTGTCGGCAGATTGACGGTAAAAGAATTTGCAAATAATGATTTAACATATTCTCCTCCGTTTTCAACCACAATAGACCCTCTGCTTGATGCAATGAATTTATTGCAGGCTAAACTTGGCTGTTAAGAAGTTTGTGTACATATCTGGCAACAGCTTCCCCCATAGAAAAACAGTTTGCCTGTACTCTCAAAGCCCCCTGAGCCATATAATCAGCAGATAAACATCTTCCGGCAACAAATAAATTGTCATAATCCGCTGACATCAAACTTTCTACCGGCAATTGATATTCCCCGTTAGTTTCAAGTGTAGAGCCATCTCTGTCTTTTGAATGAATATCAACAGGATAATTCGAAATTAAAGCAGGATTCTCAAATTTCTTACCGGAGCGCAAATCATCAATTGTATAAACATACTTTCCTTTTACTCTGTTCGAAACCCTGATTCCGATTTCATCCGAAATATTTGAAATAAAGGCCTTTTCAAATCCGGGCAGACATTTTTTACAAAACTCCGCAATCCTGTAAATGCTTGCTCTGCCGTCAATTAATGCTTTTGTAACATCCTGTGTCATATTCGGATTAAGGTTTTCTACGATTCTCGGGCAGTTAAATGCAACAGTTCCGGGCATTCCAGCCACTGTAAACACCTGAAAATAGTTCCTGTCCTCATCTTTGAGGATATTATCCGCTACCGCTTTGTCAAAAATGGATGATAAAGCCCATTTTCTGTCCTTATCCCAGGTATATGCCGTTGACAGGTGCGGAACATCATTAATATGCTCAAAAGTCGTAACATCTCTGTCTTTATCTATTTCGGTAAGCCAGTCGCCAAAATACTCAACATTAACACCGCTCATCAAAAAACGCAGACTCATAGGCTGAAAGTCGGTTGAGTCGTCAAGCATTGAGCAATTAATTTTTTTGCAAAAATCGGCATTACCTGTTGCATCTACAATATACTTCGCTTCGATACATACCGATAAAACATTATCAAAACTCAACGAGTTATTATCACCATATATCGAATAGTTATATGCCGATAAGGTTGTTGCATTTATATTCAATTTGGCTATATGATTACCATCAATTTTTACATTTGTAACTTCTGTATTAAGCCGAACATCAACATTTGCGTCCTGCATCATTTTATCGAGTACAATTTTAGCAAGTTCAGGATTAAACCAGCCTATGTTATCCTGATATGTAACCTGACCGCCGATTTCCGATAATTTCATGGCAAAGGTTTTATAAAATCCGGTGTTTATCAAATTGTTGCCGGTTTTCATAACAGGTATAACAAGATTGGAAGTAATAGCACCGCCAAGAAATGAATTTCTTTCAATTAAAAGTGTTTTTAACCCGAGCGTACCGCTTATATATGCAGCGGCACAGCCTGATGTCCCCCCGCCTATTACAACCAAATCATATATTTTTTTCATGAATTTCCCTCTAAATTGTCTGATAAATATATAGTATAAATTTTTACTTAACCGGTCAAATATATTACAAATTTTCTATAAATTATTTGTTATGAACACTTTGCTACTAACCGATATATACTGATAAAACTTTGGTTATAAATTATTAACTCTTTTGTATTCAGAAGAGGATTGCAGATTTGAATTTTTTACCTCAAAATTTCTTTGCTCGATAATAGCCTCATTTTGCCCGTTTAAATCGGGGTCACGATAGAAAATACCGGCCCTTGTTTTTAAAAGCCCTAAATCGGATTCTGAAAGCGGATATTTTATAAAGGTTTTATTTTTAACTGCTGCAGTACCGATAAATTTATTTTCACGGGGACTGAAAATATTTCCAATAAAGAAACCGGCTTCAATCATTGCTGATCTGACAGCGGCAGAAGATGAATAAGTTAAAAGCATACCGTCAGGCTCCATATGTTCAAAAAGCAGTTTAAAAAATTCTAGCGACCAGAGGCAAGGACATTTTGAAGGGGTAAAAGCATCAAGAAATATTAAATGATACTTATCAGAATCAGCGGAAATAATTTTTCGTGCATCACCGCATTTGAAGTCTAAAATAAAATCATTTAAAATAGAGCCTTTTAACCGCCTTTTATAACCGTTAGATACATGTCGATAATATATATTATGTAAAAACGAATTTAACCGCCTTAAAAGGCTTATATGTATGTCTTGATTATTTAAAGACCTGTAAATGCCTCTTATATCATTTTCAAAAAAGCAGTCCAAATTTTTATCTGATAAAATCGAATTTATCTCCTTATTGGCAAATATCTGCGGAAATTGTTTAACAATATTATCTAAAATTACATAATTTACGAGATTATTAATTTTCATGCAATCGGCGGGAGAAGAATCAGTTAAATATTTGTGTATTTTATCGCAGGGAATATTTAAATTGTGTTTTGCAAAATCTTTTTCTCCCGTTTTTATAAAAGGTGATAAACAAAATAAATTTTCATCATTGTCTATAGCCTTAATGATAATTCCGGCAAATTTGTTATGAGTATATACCGTACCGATATTTGTCTTGCTTTGCTCTTTATGATTATCGGTATATATCGTGTCGCTATTTGTTGATAATATATCCTTTGCTTTATCGGTATGTATCTGGGCGTAGTAATCTGTAGGGCAACCAAATCTTTGGTCATATTTTTCAAAAATATAATTCAAAAGAGATTTTGTATTATATCCAATGCCGTAACAAATATCCAAAACTTTTATCTGCTGATAATTATTCAACAAATAATCAATATGCGAAGGCTTGATAAATTTTTCACAGGCTTCAGTTAAAGCACCTGATGCACTATGATATATATCATTAAATTCCGGACTGTACAGTCCGGTTGAGCCATCATTTGTAAAATACGGGTGAAAATCATACATAGTCTTAATTTAGCGCATATTATAATATATGACAAATATTTCAAATTTCTTATTATAAGTCATTTTTTGTGTTTCTGGTATAATAACTAAAGGAAAGGTAAATATACATGAAAGTAAGCGTAAAAGTGCCGGCAACTACGGCAAACATAGGGCCCGGATTTGATTGTCTGGGGTTGGCTCTCCCTATATACAACACTGTAACTATTGAGGAGACAGTATTACCTGGTACGGGTGTTGAGATAAATGTATTTGCAGACAGTGATATTGTTGAGCAGTCTTCACTGGAGCACATTCCCCTGGATAATAACAGTATTGTTTATAAGGCGGTTGAACTTTTATATAATATGATTGGACAATCTCCGGCTGAACTCAGAATTAATATTCACTCTAATATACCGATAGCAAGAGGGTTAGGCAGCAGTTCATCGGTAATTGTTGGTGCATTGTATGCCGCAAATGAACTTTTGGGCAGACCTGCTGATGATCTTGCATTGCTTTCTATCGCATGCGAAATTGAAGGGCATCCTGATAATATAACTCCTGCAATTGTCGGAGGACTTGTATTATCATCACAGGAAGATGACGGAAGCGTTGTTTACCGCAAACTTGTCTGGCCGGAAGATTGGGCTTTAACAATCTGTATTCCGGATTTTGAACTGCCTACGGATATTGCAAGATCTGTTCTGCCGGCTGATGTGCCGATTAAGGATGCTATTTTTAATGCAAAAAGACTTGGTATGTTTATTCAGGCTGTAAACACAAAAGATTCTGAACTTATGAAATTTGCACTTCAAGACAGATTACATCAGCCTTACAGAATGAAACTTGTTCCGGGGCTTAGTTCAATAATAGAAAACCTGAAACATTTTGATAATGTACTGGGCTGTGTTTTGAGCGGTGCAGGTTCTTCAATTTTGATAATTTCAGAAAAATCCAATCTTGATAAAATAAGAAATGTTGTCAAAGAAACATGGGCTGAACAGAATATCAAATGTGAAATAAGAACACTTCCGATAGAAAATAACGGAGTTCAGATTATCAATAACGAAGATTAGACTTTTTGACAACTTATTAAACGATATAATATCTTATAAAATCCTTCATAATTAGTTCATAATATGGAGGATTTTTTATGAATATAAAAATATTGGATTTGTGTGTAGGATGCGGTGCTTGCGCAATTATAAGCCCGGAGGTTTTCGAAATCACGGATAATAAGGCTGTTGTTAATCCGGAAAGAATTGAACACTATGAAGATTTGTGCCTTGATGCTGCTATAACCTGTCCGGTTAATGCAATTACAATTGACGAGTGTTAAGTAATGTAAAATACTAAAACCCTTTAATATCTTAAAAATTGCTTTTGAATAATTTTCAAAGGCAATTTTTATTATGAAAAAAACTTTATATAGAAGTAGGTAAAAATTTTAATTTGGTAGTTTAAAGAAAGGTAGGTTATTATGATTATCGGGCCAACAGCACACGCAGCAGTTACTATGATTGATTCTAAAAAAGGCAGCATGACAAACAGAGCAGAATGCGCAAAAGAACATTTTAAAAATGATTTAAAATATGGTGCAGCAATAGCAGTTCCGGCAGCAGGAGTTGCAGGTGCTGCAGTTTATGCAGGTTTAAAACCAAATACAAAAGTTTCAAAAGGGTTAATAAACATTGCTCAAAAAACTGCAAAAACAATCGGCAATTATCTTGGAAAAATTATCCAGAAACTCGGCGGTAAAAATATTGCGGAAAAAATCTTGAAAAACCCGACAAAATTCGGTGCAGCAGGACTTGTAGGAGCCGCAGGTTTATATGTGATTACTAAACTGGTAAACTGGGCAAATAACAGCGGACGTATTGATCAAAAATATGAAGATTCTGCAAAAATAGAATCCACAACAAAAAATGTCGTACTTGATGCATAAATACGACAAAACATTACCCCGAAAAAAGGTTCTTTTACAAGAACCTTTTTTTATTCACAAAATAATATGTTTGATATACAATAATTTAGTAAACATATTCACAAAATTTAATTTTTGGAATATCATGTATTTATCGGGATGTAGCACTCTGCCGAACAAAAAGATTAAGTATCTTTTTGTGAGAGGGGTAGCGCACCTTCCAAAAATTCTATTTTTGGAATATTATATATTTATCGGGATGTAGCGCAGCTTGGTAGCGCACTTCGTTCGGGACGAAGGGGTCGCAGGTTCAAATCCTGTCATCCCGACCATTTAAAGGAACTTCGGTTCCTTTTTTTT
>CALUYV010000037.1 GCA_944325095.1 Candidatus Gastranaerophilales bacterium
AATGTGGGGAGATTTGCTGGCATGTTCGACTATTTGCACAATTCCTGTCATTGCAGTATTTTTCCTCGGTAAAAAATATTTTATAAACGATATTTTGCAAGGCGGAGTAAAAGAATAACTATTTTGCCACCCTTCTTATTCGTCACACTTTCTTTTTGTCACTCTGAACAACACGAGCAGAGCGGATTTTGACAGGTGTAAAAAGCCCATTTATTTTGTCATTCCGGGCTGCGACCCGGAATCGCATAGTTGAACGGATTGTGAAGTATTGTCACTCTGAACTTGATTCAGAGTCGCATAATTGAACAATTTGTAAGAGCCTGGATAATTTTAACACCTTCTGAACTCGAAGGGGACTCCGGCTCGTGGGCCGGAGTGACACTTTTCTTTTTGTCACTCTGAACTTTACAAAGCGAACCGCCGCAACGAAGTGAGGACGAGTGAGCCTGTATGCAGAACTGATTCAGGGTCGCATAGTTAAACGAATTACAAGTGACTAAAAATTTTATTCTTTTCAAAATATTCATCCGCGCATTGACTTCAAATAAAAATTTATAATTTGAGTTAACACAGACATTTTAAGCATCAAATATTCCGTTTGAGATTTCCAGCCGGAATATCCGCAGCAAACAGGCAGAAAAGCAGCCGGATTATCCGGGAAATCCCTGCAAATTTCAGGGCGGTTCTCATAATCAGGACATCTGTTATCTTCTGTCACTTTCGGACAGTGGTATATATAAAAACTACCGTCGGTATTATTTTCCAAAAGTTCTACATACTCCGGAAATACCTGCCTCGCATCATCTAAAGTATTATATGGGACAAAAGTTTCCACAAATTCCTGAGCGGTTTTATCACCGGTTTTTGCTCTTATCTGTAATTCCTGGAAAGAAAACTCACTCACCGCAAACCTGCAGCACACTCCGCAGCCGGCACAATCGTATAAAGTTCTGAGTTGGCGTATCTCTCTTGTTATTGCGGCAGTTTCTTTATTTAATTTATTTTCCAATAAAGATTTAACACTGCTTTGCCACGCAAAACCGGCAGAACCTTTTTCGTAAATATCCGATATATAACCGTTAACCCCGTCAGGCTTTACAGATTCAATAAGCACAGAAATTTCTTCAACTGTTTCATAAAAAAGTCTGCGGTAATCCTGATGTTTTCTTTCAAGTTTATTTTTTAACTCATTCATACAGGTTAAACATGTCTTTCAACAGGATTTAGAAGAAGATCCGCAAGTCTGTCTGCTCCTACAAATCCTCGTTCAGACATAATTTTTGCAGCTTTGACATTGTTATATTCAACAAATCTGTGAGTAACTTCAAACGAACTGTTCTTAAAATCCACTATTGCATAACAAGCCTTAGGTTTCGGAGTCATAGGGCGTCCGACACTGCCGACATTAACAACAGTCTGATTTGTTCTTGTCTGGTAACCGCAAGGAATATGAGTGTGACCGCACAATATCAAACTTGCGGTTGTTCCCGCTATCATTTCTTCAATCTTGTCAAGCGGCATGTCTGGCAAAATATCCTCATTATTCGCTCTTGGAGAACCGTGCACAAGAAGAACCGAGCAGCCCTCGACATCAAATGCCAGCATAGGCGGCAGGTTGTTCAAAAAAGCTCGGTGTTTATCTCGAAGAATAGATATATCATCCGCTATTGCATTCGCCATAACGGGATACTGCTCCTCAAGAAATGTTGCAACCTCAGGTCCGTACTGCGCAATCATTTTATCCGTATTACCCTGAATAATAGTCCATGAATCCTGATCCATTACATACTCTACAACCTCTTTGGGCTGCGGACCGGCAAGCGCAAGGTCGCCAAGACAAAATACATGCTCGCATTTTTGTGCTACAACATCACTCATAACCGCTTCCAGAGCCTGTACATTGGCATGTAAATCAGATAATACAGCAACTTTCATATATACCCCTCTCTTTAAATTTAATTGTGCTACAATTATTCTATGATAAACAGAAGAAAATCAAAAGAAATTACTATAGGGAATGTAAAAATCGGTAATAATAATCCGATTTCCGTTCAATCTATGTGTAATACAGACACAAGAAATATTGAACAAACTACAAGACAAATCAAAGAACTCGCTGATGCAGGATGCGAATTGATAAGACTTGCCGTATTAAATGATGATGCGGCAGAAGCAATAAAATCTCTTGTCAAAATTTCACCTGTTCCATTAATCGCCGATATACATTTTGATTACAAACTTGCAATAAAATGTATAAATAACGGGATTTCAGCACTAAGACTGAATCCGGGGAATATCGGAAAAAGAGAAAATGTTGAAGCCGTTGTGAAACTCGCAAAACAACAAATGATTCCGATTAGAATAGGGGTTAATGCAGGTTCTCTTGAAAAAGATCTTAAAGAACTTGATATTCCGCTTGAAGAAAAAATGGTTAAAAGCGCATTATCCCATATTAAAATTCTTGAAGATATGGATTTTGACCTTATAAAAATATCTTTGAAATCTTCTGATGTTTTAACAACAATCCGCGCTTATGAAAAAATGGCGCAGGTTGCGGATTATCCGCTCCATATAGGAGTAACCGAAGCCGGAACGCTAAAAAGCGGACTGATAAAATCTTCCGTCGGCATAGGAACACTGCTTGCAGAAGGTATCGGAGATACAATAAGAGTTTCTTTAACGGAAAATCCGATAGAAGAAGTCTTTGCCGGATACGAAATTCTTAAAAGCCTTAAACTGAGAACCAGAGGAGTAAATTTTGTATCCTGCCCGACCTGCGGAAGAACTCAAATAGATTTGATAAATTTGGCAAAAAAGGTTGAAGAAAGATTTAAAAACCTTAATTACCCTGTTACAATCGCAACTATGGGCTGTGTAGTTAACGGCCCGGGAGAAGCAAGCCACGCAGATTTTGGAATAGCAGGCGGCAGAGGAGAAGGGCTTGTGTTCAAAAAAGGAGAAATTGTTGCAAAAGTTCCCGAAAATGAACTGCTTGATAAACTGGAAGAAATTGTATATTCATCTTTAAATAATATCTAGCGTATGCAAAAAATCCTTCAAACAGTATATGACGAAAGTTTGTAAACAAATTATAATATTATTGCAACACTGGAAAAAAAATTTTATAATGTATATAAAAAAGAGGTGAATATGAAAAAATTATTACTTATTGCTATCTTAGCAGCAGTTCCGGCAGCAGCAAACGCTGCGATTTCCGTGGATGAAATGACTAATCCGACAGCAGTTAAAAACAACGGTTTTTCTGCCCAGATGGCTGATGCTGTATCTGTGACAAAAGCAAGATCCAACAGTCAGGAATTTTATACAGCGGATGAAGAGGCTTTTGCAAGACAAAATAAATTTATAAGATTCTGGAGAAAGTTGTATGTATATACTGATCCGGCAGCTGAAGATTATTCATTCTATCATCATGACACTAACACAGTTCCGTCATACAAAGATTTATAATTTCGTAATTCCGGCTGCCCTGGTTTTTGCTTTAACTGCTTCGGGCAGTCCGGTTTTTGCGGTGGAATTCGGAACCATCAAGTATAATGATGCCGTTATTGATTATTCCGTAATTGATAAACCGGCAGTGTTGAAAAATGCAGAATATTATTTTGATCAAGCGTTGAATTCAACAGATGAAAAAACCAGGCAGGATTACTTACAAAAGGCAAGCGGAGAATATTTTATTCTGACACGTACAGAACCTCAAAATTTGTATTATATGGTTCAATTGGCGCGTATTTATGATTTAGAAGACAAAAACAGTTATTCAAAAGAATATTTCTTCAATGCCCTGAAAATAGATAAGGAAAATGCAAGAACAAATTATTATTTCGGCGAATATTTTTACAGACGAAATGAATATACAAAAGCACTATATTTTTATAACCAGGCTCTGGAACACGGACACGGGGAAAATTATGAAATACTGATAAAAATGGCTCTTGCCTATGAAAAACTGGGGGATTTATTACGGGCAAATCAGTATTATAAAAAAGCATATATTATGAATCCGGGTAACGGAAAATTATCAGGAAAAATTAAAGAGTTAGAGCAGATAAAATATAAAAATACAGGCTATTATAAGAAAAGGAAAGAATAAAGACAGTGAAAAGAGCATACCTGACAATTTTAATACTGACATTATTATCCTGTCCGGGGAGTGCTTTTTCTCATGAAATTATGCTTATTGATGAAACCGAAACACCGGTACAACAGACAGTAACATTAAAAGCCTTTTCACCGCTGACCTTCAGCGGAAACGAAGTAATTTTCCGGCAGGCATCAACAAGAGTAACCTCAATTGATCCGCTGTTGAAATCAACCCTGTACCCCGGCGGAAGAGGGCCTGATCAACTCATAATATACACCCCTGCTTACGGAGCGCATACAGGTACAAATGAATACGGTACAGAGGCTATTGTTGAAAATAATATTGTAACATCAATAAGCGGTGCGGATTCTACAATACCTGTTAACGGCATTGTTATAAGCGGGCATGGCAGTGCAAAAAACTGGATAGTTAAAAATATTACAGAAGGTTCAAAAGTATATGTAGATGCGGTTAACAAAACCTTAACGGTATATACAACCTCCGAAAGTTACACTTTCGAAGCAAAATCAAAAATAGCCGAAGCAAAAGAAATGATAAATTTCTATGCAAAACAGATTCCTGATTACAACTCGTCCGTTCCTGATCATCACATACAAACGGCGGAAAATTATCTTAAAATAGCAGAAACCGAAAACAAAAACAGTGCAATTTTGAAACAATACACACAAGAAGCTATTGATTCCGCTTCTATGGCCATAAAAACCGCTCTTCCTTATGTAAAAGACGAAATGCGCGGAACATGGCTGCGCCCGACAGAAAAAACAAAAGCACAAATTGAAACAACTCTTGATAATCTGAAAACAAACGGGTTTAATACGATTTTCCTTGAAACATATTTCCACGGAAAAACAATTTTCCCGAGCTGTACAATGAACAAATACGGTTTTACCGTTCAAAACGAACAATTTGCAGGTTTTGATCCGCTTGAAACCTGGATATCCGAAGCTCATAAAAGAGATATGAAAGTACACATCTGGTTTCAATCGTTTTATGTAGGAAATCAGCCGCCTTCACAAAATCCGTCAGCAATACTTGCAGTTCGGCCTGATTGGGGGAACAAAACAAAAGCAGGTGCGGATAAACCAGGGGCAACAAGATCTGCAATCGAACATAACGGATATTTTATAGATCCGGCAAACCCTGAAGTACAGGCTTTTTTACTTGAACTTCTTGATGAAATTATTGTGACATACAAACCGGACGGAATTAATCTTGACTATATAAGATACCCTAATTCAATATCAAAAACAGCAGCCGGTGCATGGGGCTTTACGGAATATGCAAGAGAAGATTTTAAACATCAATACGGAGTTGACCCTGCAGATTTGACAATAGCAGATGCAGGATGGTATGACTGGAATCAATACAGGCGCAGTAAAATTACTGAATTTGTAAAAAAAGCAGGTGAATTGTGCAGAAAAAAACATACTTATGTAAGTACGGTTATTTTCCCGGATATTGCCAATGCACTTGCAACAAAACAACAGGACTGGACTATATGGTCGGTTGAAGATTATGTTGACGGATTTACACCGTTATTTTTGACCTACGACCCTAAAATGCTTACTTCTATGATGCACGATGTTATGAGAGTAAAAGCAGCCAAAACAGACCTGTATGCCGGACTGTTTATAACTTTTATGGGCGGTGCACCTGAAGATTTGATAAAACAAATATATCAAGCACGATTGATGAACTCAAGCGGAATTATCATATTCGATTATGCCCACACAACCCCTGTATATACTGCAACATTAATGGCAAGCGCATTCAACGAAGATGCCAAAAACAGAACTATTGCATCTAAAAAAAAAAGATGGTGGACTATTTGGAAGAAGAAGAAATAGTAAGGCTTGGCGTAAGTAACATAAGATTGAGAAATAACCAGATACAGCAGCTGCCCCAGCAGCCTCAATATGTCAACAGAGTTTATACAGCGCAGGCAAATCCGGACACTAAAAAATCCGCAAAAAGAGGAATTTTCAGATTTTTTAGTAAAAATTAATATTAATATTTACAACCTGCTATGCTTTTAATATAATTCAAGCAGATATTAGAGAATAAAGGATTTATAATGAGTATATATTTATTGGAAGTCGGAACAGAAGAATTACCTTACAAGTTTATCCCTCAAGCAATTGAGCAATTAAACAATAATTTTAAAAATTTTTTGAACGATAATAAAATAAAATTTTCTGACATAAAAGTTTATGCGACACCGAGAAGGCTGGCTGTAATCATTGACGGATTGGAAACAAAAACCGCAGATGAAGAAAAACTGATAAAAGGACCTATTAAAACAGTCGCCTACGATGAAAGCGGAAACCTTACAAAAGCCGGCGAAGGATTTTTGAGAAAAAATAATCTATCAAAAGAAGATTTATTTGTTCAGGATAATTATCTTCACGCAAAAATTATTTTGAAAGGCAAATCCATAGCAGAACTACTAAAAGAGAATGTTCCGGCAATATTTATGAAATTGCAAGGCTCTCACTTTATGAGATGGGGCTATAATGATGAAAAATTCTCAAGACCGATAAAATGGATTGTTTCTATTCTTGATAATGAAGAAGTAAAAATTAAAATTATAGATAAAGAATCTTCAATATATTCAAGAGGACACAGATTCTCGGAACAAAAAGTTCTTATTGATAATCCTAAGAATTATCTTGATATAATGAAAAAAGTTTATGTAATCGCTGACCAGAACGAACGCAGACAAATTATTATTGACAAAGCAAAAGAAACTGCCGCATCTGTTGGCGCAGAACCTTATTATACGGATGATTTACTTGAAGAAGTTACATTTATCACCGAATATCCGGTTCCTGCTCTTTGCGAATTTGACCCGAGATATCTTGATATTCCGGAAGAAGTTACAGTCACCGTTATGGCAGTTCACCAGAGATATTTTGCACTGTATAAAAACGGCAAACTCATAAACAAATTCATTACAATGACAAATTATATCGGAGATGAATTTAAAAATGTTCAGGCTGGAAATGTCAGAGTTATCAAAGCAAGACTCGATGATGCAGTATTTTTCTTTAACGAAGACACTAAAAAGCCGCTTGCTGATTATGTTGAAGCCCTAAAAGGTGTAACCTTCCAAAAAGGTATGGGTTCAATGTACGATAAAACTCAAAGATTAATTGAAATCTCAAGAAAAATCGCACGGGATTTGAATATTCCGGATGCAGATATTGTAAGAACCGCTCAGTTGTGCAAAGCAGATTTAACAACAAATCTTGTATTTGAATTTACCGAACTTCAAGGCTTTATAGGTGCTGATTATGCAAGAGTTTCAAAAGAAAACGACAAAGTTGTTAACGGAATAAAAGAACATTACTTCCCGTTAAATGCAGAAAGCGAAACAGCAAAAGGTATTGAAGGTCAGATTGTAGGTATAGCGGATAAAATTGATACTGTTTGCGCAGTTTTTGCCGCAGGGAAAAAGCCAACAGGCTCATCAGATCCGCTAGGCGTAAGAAGAGCGGCACTGGGTGTTATTAGAACTGTCCTTGACAGCGGACTCAACATAGATGTTGATAAATATATTAAAGAATGTTTAAAAATTCTTCCGGTACAAAAAGATTGCGCTGATGAAGTTAATGAATTTTTCATTCAAAGAATGATAATTTTCTTGAGCGAAAAATACAACAAAAATGTTCTTGAAGCATGTGCTGTTAAAAATCCGCTGAAAAATATAGCAGATTATGCACAGAAAGTTCAATTGATTAAGGATTTAGATGCGCCTTTACTGGTTGAAAACGCTAACAGAGTTATTCGTATTTTAAAAGACAATACAATAAATACCGGTATTAATGAAAAATATTTTAAAGAAGATGCTGAAAAATCTTTATATAACGAAATACTAAAAATTGAAGAAACTACAAACTATCAGATTTATTTACAAAAATTAGAACAATTAAATCCTTTTGTAACTAAATTTTTCAACGATGTTCTTGTTATGGATAATGATGAAAATGTAAAAAATAACAGGTTAGCATTACTCACATTATTAAAAGAAAAATATAACTTTATAACAGACTTCGCTAAACTTTAAAAATTTGACAAAATTGTTAAATTTTGTAAAATAGATAGTAAAAATAGTCAATTAATTTTTTCAGGATACTTTAAATTATTGCAAGGTAAAAATTAGAGGTAGTCATGCTAAACCGATTAAAAAATTCAGAATTAATCAAAAAACTTAAAGAAAGTGTTAACCCGCGATTTGGCTGGCTTGCGTTTTCTAATAAAACTAAACTGGATAAAAGTACAACAGATTATTTAGAATCAATCACGGGAGTTGAAGAGATTCAAACATTTTCTGACGAACAAGAGCTGGAAGCAATGGTCAGAGCCCAACTCAAAGAAGAATTTCCTAATATTGAAAAAATGAAATCTTACGAGTTGTTAGTCGATGCAGTAGTGCATAATATGAAAAAACAACAGCTTCAAGCCGGCGACAATCTTGATATAGAATAAGGTTGTCAAAATTAAATTAAATTAAAAAATAATATCCTTTCTGGATATTATTTTTTTTGATTATTCTGCCTGCTTATATTTGCGAAGATAGTTTTTTATAATAAAATATTTATATGGAAACGGAATTAAAACAGGAATTAAATTTAATAATACCGAGAATTGAAAAACTAAAGGAGTGTCTTTGACCCTGACGGTTTAAAAAGAGATGTAGAGAATCTTGAAAAAGAGATGCAAAATCCTGATATTTGGAGCGATAATACAAGAGTTTCAAAAATCGGGCAATTAATAAAAGAAAAAAAAGATATTTTAGAAAAATTTAAACACTGGGATGATGTTATACAGGATTGCAATGCGGCACTGGAATTATCTGACGGCGATTTAATCTCTGACAGTTACAGCCGGTTGAATGAAATTCTTGAATCAGTTGAAAAATTTGAATTACAGCAACTACTCTCAGGAGAATATGATAAAGCCGATGCTATTTTAACAATCAATGCAGGCGCAGGAGGAACAGATGCTCAGGATTGGGCAAGTATGCTTTTGCGGATGTATTTAAGATGGATTGAACAAAGAGGCTGGACATCCGAACTTCTTGATAAACTGGACGGAGATGAAGCCGGTATAAAATCGGCAACAATAAAAATTTCAGGACAGTATGCCTTCGGATACTCAAAAGCGGAAAAAGGAGTCCACAGACTTGTGAGAATTTCTCCGTTCAACGCAAACGGCAAACGACAAACAAGTTTTGCCTCTGTTGAAGTTTCGCCGATTATTGAAGATTTTGAAAAAACAATTACCATCCCTCCTGATGATTTGGAAATAACAACAATGCGCTCGGGCGGAGCCGGCGGTCAAAATGTTAACAAAGTTGAAACTGCAGTCCGAATACTGCATAAACCGACAGGAATTGTTGTCAAATGCCAGCAGGAACGTTCGCAGCTCCAAAACAGAGAATATGCAATGCAGATACTTGTTTCAAAACTTCTTGCAATAAAAGAGGCTGAATATGAGAAAAAAATGGCTGAATTAAAAGGTGAAAATGTAGATATAAATTTTGGTTCACAAATCCGCTCTTATGTTTTCCATCCGTACAAAATGGTAAAAGACCACAGAACAGGGTACGAAACAGGGAATGTTGAGTCTGTTATGGACGGTAATCTTGACGGGTTTGTAGAAAGTTATCTGAGAAAATTTGCCATTCCTGCAAAATAGAATAATAAAATATAATGAAATAAAAAAAAGGTTCAAAATCAACTGATTTTGAACCTTTTTTATTTTATTTATACCAAGAATTATTGAACTTCTTGCTGTCTGATTTCTACCGGATTGCCGCCGCCGATATTTTCATACAGAGCACCATTTTCGGTATTTCCGTTAACAGCATTTGCAGTACCGCCGTTATACCAGTTAACAATATAACTTCTTTCTCCGGCATCTTTATCATTCAAAGTACCTGTAACTGAGAATGTACTGTTGGATGGATCTGCTTCAGTACCGGAACGAACAATGATATTATCAGCTGAAATATTACCAGCCACATTCATTGCACCGTTTCTGTTAACAAGAGCAGCTTGATAACCGTTAGTATTTATTGTAGCACCCTGAGCATAATTCAAGCCGTTAGCACCTGTTTTGTTCTTGATAAGAACTTCACCGTCACCGGTAATATTAAAGGTATCGGTAACATTAACACCTGTGCCGTTTGTTCTTGAAATAGCATAGAAACCGCCGTCAAGATTACCGGTTGAATCTTTAACAGCACCGCCGTTATTAACAACAGTTGCACCGATATTTAATTCGCCTTCGTTGTTAAGTAATGCAGCATAACCGTTGTGGTTAATAGAACCGTTAACTGTCATATCACCTGTAGTTCCGGTTTCTTTCTTGAGAACCAAATCTCCGCCGTCAACAGTAATATTAGAATCAACCAACATTTCACCGCCGCCTGTTCTGTCAACAATACCAACGTTGCCATCATTTGCAGTAACCTGACCATTTACTGTCATATTACCTTTATAGTTATTGATAGCAAGGTTGCCGTTAGAAACATTTGCGGTTCCTGAATATGTCATACCGCTGCCGGTTTTGTTGGTGATATAAGTTGTTGTATTATCAACAACAGAAGAATGATGACCGCTTGCAGATGTATTTGTTACAGTACCTGTAACATTCATTGCTCCGCTACCTTCCTGCTTAATGTTAATAATACCGGCATTACCGTTATTTGCAACAGTACCGCCCATATTCATTGTACCGGCATAGTTTACAATACCGGTATTATAACCGTTATTTGTAACACTTGCAGTATATGTCATATCGCCATCATAGTTTTTAATAGCGACATCACCGGCACCTGTAATAGTACCGCCGACATTCATACCGCTGCCTTTTTCATTTTTCATAGATAAAGTTTTTGTATTGATAGTGGCATTAGTAGTTAATCCGCCGGAACCATGGTTATAAACTTTAGTAGTTGTTGCATCAATAGTTGCATCTTGACCTAAAGTCATTGATCCGCCCTGATTGTTCAATATTTGAACATCAGTACCGCCGATTTTAGCAGAAGCAGTTGTTCCGACAGCCAAATCGCCTTTTGTGCTGTACAATCTTGCTGTACCGCCTTTAGCGTAAACTTCGCCGGAAACTTTCATACCGCCCGTTCCGTTGTTTGTAATATATGTACCGCCGTTATCGTTGTTTAAAACATTACCGGTAACTGTCATACCCTGAGTAGATTCAATTACCAACTGACCGCCTGAAGTTTTTGCAGTAGCGGCTTTGATACCGTCTGTATTAACTAAAGAATCAAATAATCCGTCAGTATAAGCCTTGTTGTAGGTTGCGGCATTAACACCGTTAACAACACTGCCTGCGATATCAACATTGTTACCTCTTAAAACAACACCGTCACGTGCGACAATTTGAGCTCCTTTTTCAACGGTAATTGGCGCATTGCTGCCCCATTCGCCGCCGGTTTTGGAGTTGGACAAGAAATTCATTACACCTGTATTTGTAAATGCTTTTGCATTTTCCTGTGTACGTTCTGCATTATATTTATCATAAGCATTACCGATTTCATTGAATTTAGATGTTGAAGGAGTAACTGTTGATAATCTTCCGACATTCAAAACACCGGATGCTCCGACAACCATACCGCCAGGAGTGATGAACACAGCATGACCGTTATAGAAATTGCCATCTTTCATAGTATTCAAAATACCATCGATATTAACCTGATTTTTTACAAGGTTAACGAAAGTATTGACATCTACTTCTTTTCCATTTTTTACACCTGAAAATATCAGGTTTGCAGTATCACCGTTAGAAAGGGTGAAATTATCATATTTTCTAAATCCGGTACCACCTTCTTTTCCGATAAATTCCGGATTGATGTTATAGATACCGCCGCTGCCCTGAATACCGGAAATATCAGTTCCGAAAGCCGCGCTAGGTACAGCAAAAGTGGCAGCCATTGCTAGTAAAATTAGCGATTTTCTGTTCATGTCATACTCCTTTTCTTGTCGCATTCACTTCTTTTATTACATTGTCAAACTTTTTATCTATCACTTTTAACATGTTATATACACTTAATATATTGGTAGATATTATATATAAACCCACAGGATTTCCTTTTTTGCTTATTATCGGAATTATTTTTACAAAACTTTAACAATTCAGATAAATTTGTTACACTACTTAGTAAAATTTAACAATTTTTTACAATTAAAGGAATCCTATATTCATAGGATATATTAGTAAAACGAAAATAAAATGTCAAATAGTATGGTATAAAATATTAATATAACTTTATGTGCAATTGATTAAACACACCCGATTACTAAAATAAAAAAATGAACAATGCAGTCACTACATCGTTCTACATATTGAAATGAGGATTGATTGTGAACAAAATAAAAAAAACAGCCCTAGTTTTAATAGTCATACCGATATTATTACTAAACAGCCCCGTTTACGCACTGCAAGACATTAAAGTTGAAAAAAATTCCGTGTTATCGCTGAATGACTGTATTAATATTGCGTTAAAAAACAGTCCTTATGTAAAAAATGCAAAATACAACTATGAAATATCAAAAACAAATGTAACCTCTGCAAGATCTGAATTTTTCCCTACAATAGGGGTTGGAACAGGATACAATTTTACCGGAACAAAAGCAAAACACCGTTCCTCAAGTTCTAATATATATTCTGTTGAAGCCTCTTTAAATCAATTAATCTGGAATTTCGGAAGAACAAATGCCCGGATAAAAATGGAAAAATTCTATCAGATTGCAGACCAATACACATTTGACAACACTGTAAGAGAAACTATTTTTAGCGTAAAACAAAGATATTATGAAGTGCTTGCCGCAAGAGCAACGGTTATTATAAATAAAGCCTATGTTGATATAAATGAAAGAAACTATCAAAGAACAAAAGCATATTTTGATGAAGGATTAAAATCTAAAATAGATTTAGTCAATGCTGAAGTTACATTGAGCGATTCTAAAATTTCACTTATTCAATCACAGAATGCGTATAAAAATGCACTCGTAAATTTGAATAATACAATGTATTTGACAGATGCACCTCAATATTCAATCAAAAGTACGGAAGAATTTAATATAAAAAATAATATTGCACCTGTTGACCTGACAAATATGGAGCGGCCTGCCATTGCAGAAAAAACAAAAGCCCCTGAAGGAGTAAAAGATGCAAAATTACTGACATCTGTTGAAAAATGGGATGTTTTAACTGATTACGAAGTTGAAGAATTCCCGTATTCTTTTGATGAATGTATTGAAATTGCCTATAAAAACCGTGCGGATTTAAAAGCCTATAATTCAACACTTGATGCAGTTAAAGAAAATCTTGTTTATGTAAAAAGAAATTACTACCCTGAAATTTCTGCAAGTGCAGGATACACTTTCAGAGATTTAAACAATACAAACTCTCTTAATGTCGGGGTTAACATGTCCAGTTATGTAAACATAATGGCACAAAAAGCAAATGTTGATGCCGCAAAATTTCAGGTTGCAATCGCAGAAAATTCACTGAATCAACTCAATCAGGATATTTATTTTGAAGTCCAAAATGCTTATATTAATATGATAGAATTGGAAAAGCAGATTCCTCTGCTTGCAGTTAGAGTTGAACAGACTTTTGAAAATTACCAGCTTGCAGAAGGCAGATATTATGTAGGTTTGGGCGATTATATTCAATTACAGGATGCAAAAGTTAATTATAACAATGCTCAATGCTCCTACATTGAAACAATATATAATTACAATGTGGCAAAAGCCGAGTTGGAAAGCGTTATTGCTCTTCCGCAGGAAGTGACAATTTCAATAGAGGAAAAATAATATGAATTTACAGGAAATAAAACAAAAATTCGGTAAAAAAAGATATATAGCAGCACTAATTGTTGTTCTTTTGCTTTGCGGCTGGGGATATAAACAATATAAAGCAAAAAAAATCTACTATAGAACAACAAAAATAGACAAATGCACAATAACCGAAATAGTCGAAGCCTCCGGAACAATAAATCCGGTAAACATAGTCAGTGTCGGTTCAACGGTATCAGGTCTTATGAAAGAAATCTATGTAGATTACAATACAGAAGTAAAAAAAGGACAACTGCTTGCACAGATTGACCCGGCGAACTTTCAGGCATCAGTTGACCAGAACACTGCACAAATAAGAAATGCCGAAGCAAACCTCGCAAAACTCAAAGCCCAGATGGTTTATGCCGAAAAAACTTATAACCGGTACAAAAACCTCTATGCCAAAAATTTTATCGCAAAAAGCGAACTGGATCAAGCTGAAAGCGATTATCTGGCACAGAAAGCCTCTGTCGGCGCACAGCAGGCATCAATTGCACAAGCTCGTGCAAATTACAATACCGCAATGACAAACCTCGGCTATACAAAAATTATTGCACCGGTTGACGGAACAATAATTTCCCGTGATATAGATGTCGGACAGCCGGTTGCCGCAAGTTTTCAGGCTCCTGAACTTTTTACAATCGCTCAGGATTTAACCAAAATGCAGATAGAAGTTAATGTTTCCGAAGCAGATATCGGCGAAGTTAAAGAAGGACAGGATGTTAAATATACCCTTGACGGTTATCCGGACAGCACATTCCGAGGTAAAGTAACGCAGGTGCGTCTTGATTCTACAACAACATCAAATGTAGTCACATACACGGTTATCGTAAGTGTTAATAACGAAGATTTGAAATTAAAACCGGGGATGACTGCAAATGTTTCAATCATCACAAAGAAAAGCACCGATGTAAAATGCGTTCCGAGTATGGCATTGAAATTCTCGCCTGATACAAGCGGACAAAAATACCAGAATCAGGGTATCTGGATTCTTGAAAAAGGCAAACCGAAAAGAATTGATATAAAAGAAGGCGCAAGTGACGATTCGCATATAGAAATCATTTCTGATAAACTGCAAATCGGAGATGAAGTAATCGTAAGTTCAAGAAGAGGCAAAAGCAAAGCCAAAACAGCCTCCGGCAGCAAAAGACGCGGCGGCCCGCCGGGAATGTTCTCAAGATAAGCCGGACAAAAATTTTACCTGAAGGATAAAATATGAATTTAATAGAAGTAAAACACGCAATAAAAACCTACCAGACAGGAGAAGATTCGTTTAATGCACTAAACGATATATCTTTCAGTGTAAAAAAAGGAGAATTTGTTGCCATAATGGGGACTTCAGGCTCCGGAAAATCTACCTGCATGAATATGCTCGGAACTCTTGATAAACCAACTTCCGGAAGTTATTACCTTGACGGCGAAGATATGCTTCATCTGGATAATAACCAACTAGCAATGGTCAGATGCGAAAAAATAGGGTTTATATTTCAAGGTTTTAACCTCATTTCACGAACCTCCGCTCTGGACAATGTCTGTCTTCCTATGATATACAAAGGAGTGCCGGAAGATGAACGAATTGAACGGGCAAAATGGGCACTTGATATTGTAGGTTTAAAAAACAGAGAAGACCACATGCCAAACCAGATGTCCGGCGGTCAGCAGCAACGTGTTGCAATTGCCCGGGCAATTGTTAATGATGCCCCTCTTATCCTTGCAGATGAACCGACAGGAAACCTTGACACCAAAACAAGTATTGAAGTTATGGAATTTTTCGTAAGGCTTAACGAAGAAATGGGCAAGACAATAGTCCTTGTTACTCACGAACCTGATATCGCAGAATACACAAAAAGAGTAATGAAATTCAAAGACGGCAATATTGTCCTTGATGAACCTAAAGACAAATGGCTTGCACACAGAAACAGAGAAACTTAAAAACCGGACTGGAGCAATCAATGTTAGATTTTAAATCAATATTAAAAATGGCAACAATATCATTAAAAATAAATAAAATGCGCTCAATACTGACAAGTTTGGGTATAATTATCGGAGTAAGCGCAGTTATTATAATGCTTGCAGTCGGCTCTGGCGCAAGCAAAAAAATAGCAAAAGACATGGAATCTATGGGAAGTAACCTTCTTATGGTTCGCTCCGCCTCTGCAAAAACAGGCGGGGTCAGAATGGGGTCAGGTACAAAACCGACTCTGACGCTTAAAGATGCCATAGCAATTAATGAAAAATGCAGAGGAGTAATGGCTGTAGCACCGTATTCCAGCCAGACAAACCAGCTTACATACGGCAACCAGAACTGGTCAACAACAGTGGGCGGAACAACTGAATCATATTTTATGATAAGAAATTACGAAATTGACTCCGGCAGAGGTTTTATGCCGGAAGATAATAAAAACAGCACCAAAGTTGCCGTAATCGGGCAAACGGTATCAACCGAACTTTTCGGAGATGTTGATCCAATAGGAAAAACAATTCGAGTAGGAAATATTCCGTTTAAAGTTATAGGACTTTTGAAAAGTAAAGGCTCAAGCGGAATGGGGCAGGATCAGGATGATTTAATATTCATCCCTATAACAACCGCCCAGCGCAAAGTATTCGGTACTGATTTCCCGGGAACAGTTAATATGATTGCCGTCAAAGCACATAATGATGAAGTTATTTCACTAACAGAACAGGATATCACCGAACTGCTGCAAAAAAGACATAATATAGGGAAAAATCAGGAAAATGATTTTGAGATAAGAAACCTTGCGGAAATGCAGGAAACAATAAAATCGACAACAAAAACAATGTCACTATTACTCGGAGCAATTGCAGGAGTATCACTGATTGTCGGCGGTATCGGGATTATGAACATAATGCTCGTTTCGGTAACGGAGCGAACAAAAGAAATAGGTATTCGTATGGCAATAGGAGCAAAAGCATCAGATATCCGCATTCAATTTTTAATAGAATCCTTCCTGCTTTCAATGATTGGAGGCTTAATCGGCGTTGCTCTCGGAATAATCGGAGCACATTTGATGCACGCACTTGCAGGGATGAATATTGCAATAACAGCCTCTTCCCTGCTGTTATCACTCGGATTTTCAGCTGCAATCGGAATAGGTTTCGGGTATTACCCTGCATATAAAGCTTCTCTGCTTAATCCGATTGATGCCCTGCGGTATGAATAAGCAGGGTATTTATTCCTCCTGTTTTGCATGGGGTCTTAGAATTTCTCTGCACTGTGCAAAGTGAGGGAATGGTGAAACCCCTTGCGGGACACTCCCCACCCCGGTATTCCCAAAGTTGGGGAAGGAGTATTATGTCACCCTGAACTCGTTTCTAAACAAATTGTGATTGGTTTGTTCTCTCTCCCGATGGGGAGAGAGTTAGAGTGAGGGGTCGAT